>CAMWMW010000013.1 GCA_947175455.1 uncultured Porphyromonadaceae bacterium
AATGGATTTATGCATCGGCCGTTTGAAGATAATAAAATATTTTGGTTATAAGGAGGATGACGCTTTTGAGAAAAAGCGTCATTTTTGTGTCGGCTCCGCAGTGTCGCACCGGATGGCAAGAGCGGACACAAGGGAGATGCTCTTCGCGCACGACATTCTATGCACGGAGCGGGATTCGGTCGGCAAAACTAATCAATTTAAAGCCAACAACAAAACAATGTCAGAATATCTCCTTTTTTTTTATTAATTTTGCACTTTGCAGAAAATAGAAATTCAAACAACCAGTTATGGAATACAATCATAAGGAAATTGAAAGCCGATGGCAGAACTATTGGCGCGAGAACCAGACCTACAAAACTGTCGAGAACCCGGACAAGAAAAAATTCTATGTACTTGACATGTTCCCATACCCCTCCGGAGCCGGACTCCATGTGGGTCATCCGCTGGGATATATAGCAAGCGACATATACGCGCGCTTCAAACGCCAGCAGGGGTTCAACGTGCTTCATCCCATGGGATATGACGCATACGGTCTTCCCGCCGAGCAATATGCAATACAGACCGGGCAGCATCCGGAGAAGACAACCAACGAGAATATAGCCCGCTATCGCTCCCAGCTCGACAAAATAGGATTTTCCTTCGACTGGAGCCGCGAGATCCGCACTTGCGATCCGGAATATTACAAATGGACCCAATGGGCGTTCATGCAGATGTTCAATTCATATTATGACCTTGACGAACGGAAGGCATGCCCGATTTCACGTCTTACGGAGCATTTCTCTCTCCACGGCAGCGAGGGCATACACCCTGCCGCCACCAAAGAGATTGCATTCACTGCGGAAGAATGGAACGCACTCTCCGAGAAAGAGCAGCGCGAACGCCTTATGAACTACCGCATCGCATATCAGGGAGAGACCATGGTGAACTGGTGTCCGAAACTCGGCACAGTGCTTGCCAATGATGAAGTCAGCGAAGGTCTCAGCGTGCGCGGCGGTTTTCCGGTTGAGCAGAAGATGATGAACCAGTGGTGTCTGCGAGTGTCGGCATACGCACCCAGGCTGCTCGATGACCTTGACACTCTCGAATGGTCCGACTCTCTCAAAGAGACCCAGCGCAACTGGATCGGAAGATCGGAAGGTGCTGAAATGCGCTTCCCGGTTGCCGACAAGGATATCGAGCTGGAGATTTTCACCACACGCGCAGACACTATATTCGGAGTGACGTTCATGGTACTCGCCCCTGAATCAGCCTATGTCCCGATGCTCACAGCTCCGGAACAGGAAGATGCCGTAAAGGCTTATCTCGACGAGGTGAAACACAAGACCGAACGCGAACGTCAGATAGAAAAGAAGGTATCGGGTGTATTCACAGGCTCATACGCCATAAACCCGCTTACCGGCAAAAAGATACCCGTATGGGTGAGCGATTATGTGCTCGCAGGATACGGAACAGGAGCAATCATGGCGGTGCCTGCGCACGACTCGCGCGACTATGCGTTCGCCCGCCATTTCTCGCTCCCGGTCATCCCCCTCATCGAAGGCGCCGATGTCTCGGAACAAAGCTTTGATGCCAAAGAAGGCAAAATGATCAATTCCTGCGGTCCGAAACTTGACCTCAACGGACTTGATGTGAAAGAAGCCATAGCGAAAACCAAAAAATTCATTGAAGAAGAGGGACTCGGCAAGGTGAAGGTTAACTATCGTCTTCGCGATGCCATCTTCTCGCGTCAGCGTTACTGGGGCGAGCCGTTCCCTGTATATTACAAAGACGGCACGGCATACCTCATGGAGGAGTCGGCGCTTCCGCTTCAGCTCCCTGCCGTGTCAAGCTATCTGCCCACCGAAGACGGACAGCCGCCGCTGGGTCGCGCCGAGAACTGGACAACACCCGAGGGTTATCCCATCGAACTCTGCACGATGCCCGGTTTTGCAGGTTCGTCGGCATATTACCTACGCTATATGGATCCGCACAACGACAAGGCTCTTGTCAGCAAAGAGGCTGACGAATACTGGCGCAATGTAGACCTGTATGTAGGCGGTTCGGAACACGCCACCGGACACCTGATGTATTCCCGTTTCTGGAACAAATTCCTTTATGACCTCGGACTGGTAGTGGAGCCGGAACCTTTCAGGAAACTCGTGAACCAGGGAATGATCCAGGGTCGCACCAATTTCGTATACCGCATCAAGAACACAAACACATTCGTAAGCCACGGTCTCCGCAAGGAATATGACACCACTCCGATACGCGTTGACGTCAACATCGTCTCGAACGATGTTCTCGACACCGAGGCGTTCCGTTCATGGCGTCCAGAATATGCGGATGCGGAGTTTGTGCTCGAAGACGGAAAATATATCTGTGGCTATGCGGTAGAAAAGATGTCCAAGTCAATGTTCAATGTAGTCAATCCCGATGACATCGTAGACCGCTACGGAGCCGACACACTTCGTCTCTATGAGATGTTCCTCGGCCCTGTGGAGCAGTCAAAGCCATGGGATACCAACGGTATCGACGGAGTTAACCGCTTCCTCAAGAAACTATGGGGACTCTTCGGAAAAGCGGATCTCACCGCCGGGAAGGAGATGACAAGAGAGGAGAAGAAAGCTGTTCACAAGCTTATCAGGAAAATCACCGAAGACATCGAGAACTTCTCATACAACACATCCGTTGCCGCATTCATGATTGCCGTCAACGATCTCACTTCGCTGAAATCCACCAACAAAGATGCGATGGACATCATAACCCGCCTTATCGCTCCCTTCGCGCCACACATCGCTGAGGAATTCTGGCACCGTCTTGGTCATGAAGGGAGTGTGGTTGATGCCGAATGGCCCGAATACGATGAGAAAGCGCTCGTTGAAGACACAGTGAAATATCCTGTCAGCTTCAACGGCAAGATGCGTTTCATGGTCGAGGCTCCTGCCACCGCCTCAAAAGAGGATGTGGAGCGACTCGCCCTCTCCGACAGCAACGCCTCCCGCTGGCTCGACGGCAAGACTCCCAAGAAAGTTATCGTAGTACCCGGCAAGATCGTCAACATCGTCATCTAAGAAAAATGAAGCATTTGGCAATAGCAATGTTTGCAGCGGCGGCACTCGTCGCCGCTGCCGGAACAATGGCACAGAAGCGCACACCGGGGGCTGACAGTCCCAAGCCGCAATGGATGAAAAACGCTGTGATATATGAGGCAAACCTCCGTCAGGGCACAAAGACAAGAGACCTCAAAGGGATGCAACTCGAGATTCCTCGTCTGAAAAATCTCGGTGTCGACATAATATGGCTGATGCCCGTTCATCCCATCAGCGAAAAGAACCGCAAAGGGACACTCGGCTCTTATTACGCCGTGAAGGATTATAAAGCTGTAAATCCGGAATTCGGCACTATGGAAGACCTCAGGGAATTTGTCCGCACCGCCCATGCCCACGGCATGAAGGTGATTCTTGATGAAGTCTGCAACCACACCGGCTGCGACAACGCATGGGTCACGGAACATCCGGAATATTACGCCCGCAATGAAAAGGGGGAGATGTTCGGTCCGTTCGACTGGACAGACACCTACAAACTCGATTACTCCAACCCGGCGACACGCGCCGCGATGATCGATGTCCTCAAATTCTGGATCAGAGAAGCGGACATCGACGGCTACCGCTGTGACGTGGCTGGAGAAGTGCCCGTGGATTTCTGGGAAGAGGCGCGTCCGCAGCTGCAGGCAATAAAACCGGTGTTCATGCTTGCCGAATCCGCCACCCCCTCGCTGATGAAGAAAGCGTTTGACGCAGACTACGCGTGGCCGATGAAAGATGTTTTCAACGCCATAGCCGCGACCAAGGGAGTCAACGGATATGCCGTTGAGAAGAAACTTGATCTTCCGAAGATGACGGCAGCCGACATCCCGGCACTTATTGAACGGCAGAAAACGGAATACCCCCGGGGAAGCGTTCACATGAACATGATAACCAACCACGACCTCAACTCCTGGGAAGGAACGGAATTCGAGCGGTTCGGACCCGCCACGGGGGCATTCGCCGCGCTGAGCTACACACTGCCCGGCATGCCGATGCTTTATACAGGACAGGAAACCGGCTTCAACCACGCCTTCCAATTTTTCGAGCGAGACTCCATACAGCCGGACTATACGGAGAATGAATTCACGGCATTCTACAAAATCCTGAACGCTCTCAAGCGCCACAACACCGCACTCGGCACCGACGAACGAATCGAAAACACCAACTTCATATCCACATATGACCCCGATGTACTGACATTCACCCGTCAGAACGGTAAAGACAAGATATTCGTCACTGTCAACCTTTCCAACACGGTCTCGCCGCTGTCGTTCGGTCGCCGCGAACCCTATCTTGTCGGGCTCAGAGACATATTCTCCGGTGAGGAAGCCGCTCTCCCCAAGATGCTCCAGCCATGGCAATACATAATATTGTCGACCCCGTATGACGGCATGACACCACCTCCGGCAGTCACGACAGGGCATACGACATCATTATCCGGAAGCTACAGGGTTAAGGCAACCACCCTTGACTCCGGGGCACGTCTCCGCGAGCTGGCGCATGCCAAAAGCGGGCACACACCTGCCTATAGAGCGACCCCGGAGACAGCTGCCGCTGCCGCTGCGACTTCGGACGCATCTTCTGTTTCCGCCACAAACGATGTGGCGGCGAGCGTAGGCACTTCCGCCGGGAAATCCACTGCAGGTTTCGGAGGATTCAATCTCGCAAAGCCGGACACCATCCGCAAACCGGTGAAGAACATCCGCAAGGCATCCGCCGAACCAAAGTTCCGCCACGTCAGCAAATAATTGCCGGATAAAGTTTAGCGATGAATTAAAAA
Source organism: uncultured Porphyromonadaceae bacterium (assembly GCA_947175455.1). Classification (GTDB taxonomy): domain Bacteria; phylum Bacteroidota; class Bacteroidia; order Bacteroidales; family Muribaculaceae; genus Lepagella. Next base: position 4,846 of record CAMWMW010000013.1, read on the forward strand.
GCTTGTCAAATCCCCTTTGGGACAGGAAGATATATAACTGATTATTATTTCTGTGACAAAGAGATTGAAAGAAACCGTCTATGACAGATCCCTCAGCTGCAAAAATATTGATTGTCACGGTAATATACAATCAGAAGATAACCGACACAAATGTCTTCAAGACATTATTGTCGGAGAAGGAGTCTGTGTATATCCATGACAACTCTCCTACCGCGCAGCCTGCTGACGGTCTGCCGAAAAACTGGATATACTTCTCGGATCCCTCCAATCCGGGATTGAGCGCGGCATACAACAGAGCCGCCGGATACGCCGCAGCCAACGGCTACGACTGGCTGCTGCTCACAGATCAGGACACCATATTTCCGGAGAATGCCCTTGCAACATATAGGCGTGATTTAGGAGAATATACAACCCAACGGTTGCTTATCCCCTCAGTCAAGATTTCCGACGGGAGATATATCTCGCCCGTAAAAAGCAGGTTTTATTTCCCCAGACCTTCTACGCGAAAGCCTGTTTCGGGTAAAATAGAGCTAAAGGAATATGCGGTGATAAACAGCGGCATTCTGGTTACTACCGACAGCTTCATAAGCTGCGGAGGATATAATGAGAATGTCTTCCTCGACTTTTCCGATTTCCAGTTTGTCGAAAGATTCGCTTCAAAATATCCGGAAGCATGGTTAATGGACATGACATGTGTTCAGAATTTCAGCAACCTCTCGGATTCAACTGAAACGAAATTGGCTCGCTTCGGACTTTTCTGCCGCTCTTTGTCGGGATATTCGTCATTGAAGGCTTTCGGAAAACCGATGATTGCCGCAGTTGTCTTGAAAAGAGCTGTAAGTCTCTGCTTGTCCGCAAAGTCCCTCAGACCTCTGTCAATAATGTTGCGTAATTTCAGATTAAAAGGATAAAGAAATGATTTCAGTGTGTATAGCCACCTACAACGGTGAAAAATATATAAAGGAACAACTTGACTCCATCATTCCGCAGCTTGCGCATGAGGATGAAATTGTAATATCCGACGATGGCAGTTCAGACAGCACACTCGACATCATAAACTCCATAAATGACGAACGGATAAGGATTACAGTCAATCAAGGGAAACATGGTGTAAACTCAAATTTCAACAATGCTCTTCTTCATGCAAAGGGCGATTTCATTTTTCTTGCCGATCAAGACGACATATGGCTTTCCGGCAAAGTGGCAGAGTGCCTGAAAGCACTTGAAAAGGCAGATCTCGTGATGCATGACGCAATTATTACGGACTATTCCCTCTCTTCTCAAAATAAAACGTTGTTTTGCGAGTTAAATATTAAGGGAGGATTTGTTTCCAATCTAATCAGAAACCGGTTCACCGGTTGCTGCATTGCCTTTAAAAAAGAGATACTGGAATATATCTTGCCGATACCTGATTCCACACTCTTTTTTCATGACAATTGGATTGGACTTATGTGTGAATTGAAAGGGACTGTAAAATTTATTCCATTCAAAGGAATATATTTCAGACGACACCCGGACACAAACTCCACTGCTGGAAAGGGGAAAGGGATGACATTGTCCCGCAAGATTAGATCAAGAATAAGTCTTTTAAGCCTGACACTAAAACGATTTTTCAAGAAATGACCACCGCATCTGTTGTTTTTTACAATAATCCGGAAGATGAGATAACCAAAGTTCTCTCTTGTCTTCAGGACAGCATAGCTGAAAAGATATATGTCATCGACCATTCGGACTCCGAATATATCGAGCCAATTGCCAAATCATTCAGCAAGGTCATATATAAATCATACCCGAACATGGGATTCGGCACGGGTCATAACCATGCCATAAAACAGTCAATTGCAGACAATTCCGATTACCATGCCATAATAAACCCTGACATATACTGGGACGATGATGCCATAGCAGGATTGACTGCCTTCATGGAAAAGAATAAGGATTGTGGTCTGGTAATGCCTAAAATTCTCTTCCCCAACGGAGAAATACAATATCTCTGCAAACTTTTGCCAACGCCGATGGATCTTTTTGGAAGGCGTTTCATCCCATTCAAAGGCTACAAGGAAAGGCTAAATTCCCATTATGAACTGCGTTGGTCAGGATACGACAAGATAATGGAAATCCCATGTCTTTCCGGTTGTTTTATGTTTGTAAGGACTGAGATACTTAAAAAGATCGGTGGTTTTGACGAAAGATATTTCCTATATGCGGAAGACATGGATCTTTGTCGACGCATCGGAGAAGTCTCACGAACCATCTTCAACCCTGAGGTCAGTGTGTACCACACTTTCCATCGTGCTTCATACAGAAGTGTGAAATATCTGCGTCTTCACATGAAATCAGTTGTAAAATACTTCAATAAATGGGGATGGTTCTTCGACAGAAAACGCAACAGACACAACAGGCGTTGCATATCCGTTCTAAAATCTTTGGAATAACCTTCCATTAACAATCCATTTCCAATGAAAAGCAACCGGTATCACCTTACATTTGCCAACCCATTTATCATCAATGGTGTTACATGGATAATTGTATGGCTACTATATAACCTTGGATGGAGCAGACTATGCCCTAAACTATCAAACGGACTGGTGTTATTTATTCTATCCACCTCCATAATATCGATAATAATTGGCATACTTACCCTTAAGCGAAATAAAATTTTATTCAGTCCTGCAAAAAATATAAATACCAAAAGTATGACAATATGGCTTGTCATACTTTACATCTTACTGCTTATTGAGTTTGCAGCAGCTGGTTCCATTCCATTGTTAGGATATGCATCGGGCAATGTAACGGTTACATACAAAGATTTCGGGCTACCTTTTATAAACGTAATTGTTGTAAACGGTTTCTCGGCATTATGTTTGTATAGTTTCTACTGTTTTAAATCCTCTTCTTCCAAAAAAATAAGGAAAAAAACTTTCTTAATAACATTACTTTCGATTTTTTCATTCATTCTGATTTTTAATCGAGGAGGAATATTATCCAATCTTTTAGGTATATTCATAATTTCATTGGTTATATCTAAAAAACCATTCATACTTTTATTAAAGATTATATTAGGATTATTCTGCATATTGTTTGTATTTGGCATAGCAGGGAATATGCGCTTCGGGAAATCGGGTATGGATAAATTCACACAGCTTGCACAACCCACCAAAACATTCACCGAAACAAAAATACCAAACGAATTCCTATGGTCTTATTTATACATTGCCAGTCCATTGGCAAACACGCAGAATACTATTGACAAATCCAATTATGGAAAATGTGATTCTGAAGATCTTCAAAACATGGTATTCTTTGAGATGGCTCCTCAGATAATATCAAAACGATTGATAGGAGAAGATGAAGAAGTCAATTTCGGCAACAGAGCAAGACTTGTAAACAATTCTTTCACGGTTGCCTCACTATATGGAAGAGCTTATAACTATCTTGGATGGACAGGATTATGGTTATTATTCATTTTCCTGCTCATATTTATAACCGTCAATATAAACATAATCAGAAAAAATTCAAACTTTTATTTCCCGATGATAGTGTCAGTCGATATCATCGTGGTACTGAATCTATTTGACAATATGCTGACCTTCATGGGACTCGTACCTCAGGTATTCATATTCCTTTTGCTATACATATTCTCTGAATTTCGGTTCGGGAACATCAGAAAGAGGTTAGCCTAAATTTTATACAGTTGGCAAAGTCTATAGCACATAATATCATGGCAAAAGGCGTGTTGAATCTCTTCAACGTGCTTTTGCCTTTTATTATCACTCCCTATGTATACCGCGTCCTGGGTGCCCATAATATGGGAAACATAGATTACGCCACTGTTTTATTCGGTTACTTCGGCATGCTGGGCATGTCCGGAATATATAATTATGGACTAAGGGAAATCAGCGCGCACAGAAACAACCGGAGAATCGTCACCGACATTTACAAAAACCTCTTCTGCATAGGATTGATAACAAACCTGCTGTTCCTTGCATTATATATTCTCTTCATCTTATTTTTTATCCACGATCCGGAACTTAAACGAATCTCATATATACTCTGCGGCAATCTTGTTTCGCAGATAATTTATGTGGAATGGTATAATGAGGCAATGGAGGAGTTTAAATTCATAACTGTCAAAACAGTCTTGATTCGCCTCATAAGCTTTATTTTCATTTTTACACTGGTCAGGAATGAATCCGATGAATATATATACGTAATGATAACAGTGGCGGTTGCAGTGCTTAATTATCTTGTAAGTTATATTTATTCAAGAAAAAAAATAAACATACACTGGCGCGAACTCTTCTCGGGCATACACCCTTGCAGATATATAATTCCACTTCTGACAATTCTTGTGTTGAACAATACCGGATATCTATATACAGTATTCGACCGCACTCTGCTCGGGTATTACACAGGCACTGAGAATGTGGCTTATTTCTCCTTGGGTCAAAAAATTGTAGAGCTGTGCAAGCTTGTTATTCTTTCGATTGTTTTCGCGACATTGCCCCGTCTTTCTCTTTATCTCAACGAAAATCCTGACATGTATCAGCAGACAGTAAAACGTATAATGAAACTTACCTTGTCGCTGATGATACCTGTAAGTATCGGTCTGTTCATGCTTGCCCGTCCGATAATTCTTCTTTTCGGAGGAGACGAATACCTTCCGGCGGTAGCACCGATGAGGATTTTTGCATTAAGGATAATTATATTGGGGATAGATGCGATTCTTTACAACCAGATTATATTTCTTCACGGCAAAGAAAAGATTCTCGTGCTTTTCAACCTGCTGTGCGGAGCTGTCAACATAATTCTGAATGTAATCTTTATAGGGAATCTCACACCTGCGGTCTCCATATCGTGCACGTTGATAAGCGAAATCATATTTGTGTGCATATGCCTTATATATATATATAGAAACATTAAGATCAAAGTAGGCTTATTCAATCTGACATGCCTTAGATATTTCGGTCTGTCATTACTTTTCATTCCTGTAATCTACGGAATTGGGATGTTAAGATTCGGTTATCAATTACAATTAGCCTTATCTATCGCAATATGTTCTATAATATATATAAGCAGTTTGTTTTTTTTAAAAGACCAAAATGCACTTGAACTTGTTACAATGATTAAAAAATTTTTACACCTGAATCATGACAGACAAAGAAATTAGAAACACAATCAAACTCAAATATACACTACCGGGATTTACTGACAAAATGTTAGCAGATAATTTTCCATGTGCCTATCTTGGTCGATTATTTTCGGTATGGTTTATAAAACGTGATGTAACTCCGAATTATATCACGATGCTCATGGTAATTTTCGGAATCATCGGGAGTATCCTGTTCGCAATTCCATCCCTGCCATGCAAGATATTGGGATACTTGTGCTGGATAATGTGGTATACAATGGATAACAGTGACGGACAGGTAGCGAGATACACAAAAAATTTCTCACGATATGGAACTCAGATGGATTTTATGGCACACCTTATTGATCACCCCCTGATGAATATCGCAATATGGCTTACATTTATACAGATCGTAAATCCCGGAGACATAATACTGCTATCCCTATTCTCAATAATGGTTATTTCTTGCGAAATGCTACTGAGGAATATAACATCATTCCAATTCCAAATGGCTAAAGAAGAAAAAACAAGTCATACCAAGAACCCACAGAACATATTTAAATATCTGCTAATTCAGCTCACTCTTTTCCCGAACATCATAGTCCTGTTCTCTTGGATAATAATAGTGGATTATTGGCTGAGAATAGGTTTCTCAATTTACATATTCTATGGATGGGCAGTATACTTTATATTATGCACACTCAGAACAACCATGATCACTTTAATGCATTTTTACAGATCTTGACCATGCAGAAAAGAATGGTTAACAAAGGCTGTGCAAATCCAATATTCCCCTCTCTTAGAAACTGTTTAAATTTAATTGTGAGGTTCATTGAGAGGATTTTATGAGGTGT
>CAMWMW010000014.1 GCA_947175455.1 uncultured Porphyromonadaceae bacterium
AGTCCGGACCCGTCACGGGTATGGTAGTCGATGAAAAGGGAGAGCCCCTTATCGGTGTCACCGTCAAGGTGAGTGGGACAACAACCGGTGCGTCCACAGACATTGACGGCAAGTTCTCAATAAATATCCCCGGCAAAAAGGGGGTACTGACTTTTTCCTACGTCGGTTACCGCACGATCAACGTTGATGTGACACCGGGGCAGAAACTTGCCGCTGTCAAACTTGAGCCTACCGCCAACGACATCGACGCGGTGGTGGTTATCGGTTACGGAACGGCAAAAAAGAGCTCGCTGACATCCTCTGTAGAAGTCATCACCGGTGACGAACTGACCAAGATTCCGGCGATGAACGTAGACCAATCGCTCGCCGGAACGATGCCCGGACTCGGTGTGATGTCAACATCGGGCGACCCCTCTTCAGGAAGCGAGGCTCAGCTTGCCATCCGCGGAAACAACAACAATCCGCTGCTTGTGATCGACGGTGTTCCGCGTCTGGGAACAAACACCTCCGACGGAGAGATGCGTCTTTCAGACCTCAACCCCGATGACATCGAGAGCATTTCCGTGCTCAAGGACGCTGCTGCGGCAGCCGTATACGGTGCGCGCGCGGCAAACGGTGTGATCCTCGTGCAGACAAAACGCGGCAAAGAGGGTGGAAAGGCAAGAGTGAACTTCCGCGGACAGTTCAATTTCCAGGAAGCGACATATCTTCCCAAATTCCTCGATGCCTACCATTTCGCGGAATTATACAACAAGGCTGTAGCCGCATCCGAAAGTTCGGCATACACCCCCTATGACCTTTCGCTGCTCGGCTCCAACCCCAATGTCTACGGCAATGAAAACATGCTCGACTATCTCGACAAATGGGGACATTCACAACGCTACACACTTTCGGTGTCGGGCGGTGTGAAATCAATACGCTATTTCGTATCGGGAGGCTACACCAACACCAAGGGTCTCTATTCCAATGTGAGCCGCGACCGTTTCAACTATTCGGCAAAGATCGACGCCGACCTCTTCAAGGGACTGTCGGCATCCATAAACCTCAACGGATCAGTATCGACAAACAAGAATTCTTCTTACACCACCATTGACGCGGCATATTCCTACTCTCCGCTTCAGGTTCTGCGTTTCACCGACGGCAACCTTGCCTCAATCAGCGGCGGTAACCCCCTGATCGATGTGGAAGGTCTGGGTGGATACAACAAAGTGCAATCGGATTTCCACACCCTTGACGCACAGCTGCGTTATCAGATACCGTGTGTTGACGGGCTGCAGGTTTATCTCAAGGGCACTCTCGACCTGAACCACCAGAATACGAGCAAATACAGCAAACCTGTGGCGCTCTACCTCTATGACGAGGTCACAGGGGAGACCAGTGTCGACCCCAAGACCATCTATCCCAATGCCAAGATCTCTCTTCAGGACCGCTGGCAGAGAATAAACAACAAGCTCATCGAGTTAGGCGTGAACTATAACCACACATTTGCCGAGAAACACGATGTGACCGGACTTCTTGTGGCGAACTATCAGGACTATAACAACAAATATATGTCGGGCACCAACCCCAACCTTCCGGGCGAATATCCTGAAATCATGGGGTCAACCAGTTCCGGACAGCTTGTCGGTTCCGAATATTACAGCCAGCGCGCCTCGCTCGTAGGTCGTGCCACTTACGGATACGCGTCAAGATATTTTGCAGAATTCTCATTCCGCGTCGACGGCTCGACACGCTTCGCGCCCGGACACAGATGGGGCTTCTTCCCCACCTTGTCGGCATCGTGGGTGATCAGCAACGAGAAATTCTTCGAGAATATCAGCAGCGACATCCTCTCCTTTGCCAAACTGCGCGGATCCGTAGGTATTCTTGGAGATGACGGTGCTGTCAGCGACTACAGCTACCTTAACCAGTATATGTTCAGCCCCTCCAACGGCTATCCGATCGGCGGAAACTTCGCGCCGGGCATCACCATAGCCTCCGGTGTGGTGCCTAACGAGAACCTGCAGTGGGGAAAATCGAAAGACTGGAATATCGGCGTGGATCTCGGCTTCTGGAACAACCGCGTCAACATCACCGCCGAATATTACCAGCGCTACCGCACGAACATGATAACCGGCGCGCCTGCTTATCTCTTCCCCCCGTCGGTAGGAACCGGCGGCTCGGTGCCGAGTGTCAACATCGGAAAAGTGCGCTATCAGGGCGTAGACCTTTCGGTTAAGCACCTCAACACAATCGGGGACTTCAAATATAGCGTGAACGTAAACCTTTCCGTATCCGACAACAAGGTTCTCGACTACGGAGATGAGTCAACAGTCGCCGAGAATCTCAGACGCGCCGGAAAACCCTTTATGGTATGGTCGCTATATGAATCGGCGGGACTCTTCCAGAGTTACGAGGAGATTGCCGCATGGCCTGTAGACCAGGACGGCATGGGCAACTCCACTCTCGCACCCGGCGACATCAAATATCTTGACCAGGACGGCAACGGAATCCTTTCGAACAACGACCGGATATACGTGAAGAATTCATCGCTTCCCGACCTGCATTACGGCATCGGACTTTCCGCATCGTGGAAAGGCATATACATGAACGCGCAATTCCAGGGTGTCGCCGGTTATAACCAGCGCATCAACGAGGTATACAGCCTCGAGAGCAACTCTCTGCCGCGTTTCCAGGATTACCATCTGACAAATTCATGGACTCCGGAAAATCCCAACGCAGAGTATCCGCGCATCAAGTTCACACCGTCGAGCGACAACAACCGTCTCGCCTCCACCTTCTGGGTCAGAAACTGCAGCTTCCTTCGTCTGAAAGCGCTTACGATAGGCTACCGTTTCCCGTCGAAGATGCTCAAAAAAGCGCATCTGTCCACTCTCGACATCGCCCTTCAGGGCGGAAACCTCTTCACTGTGTCTTCGCTCCACAACATGGATCCTGAGTCACTTCGCGGATACCCGCTTTCCCGCACTTATGGTGTAACCCTTAATTTTGGTTTTTAAATGAAATTCAAATCATACAGATACATTCTGCCTCTCGCTTTGGCGGCTATGGGACTCGGATCATGCGACAGCATGTTTCGCGACACCCCCTTCGACAAACTTCCGGATACCGTAATCTGGGGCGACGAGCATCTTCTCGACGAATATGTCCTTCCCTGGTACCGTAACATGGACGAGGGCTTCAGCACATTCGTGACCACGATAATGAAAGGTCTCGGCAATGAATACGAGGCATGGTATACCGATCAGATGACCGTCGGCAAATCCGACTGGTATTCCGGTGATTACGGCAACATTCTCAAAAGCTCCCAGCAGGACATAACCACCAGAGGACGCACCGAGTGGTTCAAATACTACACCCAGATCAACAGCATCAACAAACTTCTCGAACACCAGAACGAACTCGCTCCGTCGGTGAAACAGAGGGTGATCGGGGAAGCGCATTTCTTCCGCGCATGGTATTATTACAAAATGCTGCGTCTTTTCGGTGGCACCATGATAATCACACGCACTTACGACCCGCTGACCGATGATGTCCGCTTCCCGAGAGCGTCTTACGAGGAAATGGTGCAATTCATCTGCAAGGAGGCAGAGGAGGCATCGAAGCTGCTCCCCCTTGAAAACACGGCTTCCGACACCGGCAGACCGACAAAGGGTGTGTGCTACATGCTTCGAGCCAAGACATATTTCTGGGCAGCCGGAGAACATTTCCAGAATCAGACAAAAGATTTTCTCGGTTTCCCGGACGACAGGTCGATGGAAATGCTTGACCTTGCCGCAGCCGAATATGACCGGGTGATCGCGACTCGTCTCTATGACCTCATTCCCATCTCCGGCACCAAGAAAAGCGAGGTCGTCGCCGAATACCGCAATATCTTCCTCACCAAGAACTCGAAAGAGTCGATATGGGAGGTGCAGCATGCCGACAACGGTGATTTCTCGTTTGCCAACGGACACAAGCTCGACCGCGATGCGGCGGCGTCTTCTTTCGGCGGCACGACAGCCGCATACAACCCCACGCAGAACCATGTCGACGAATACCGCATGGAGAACGGCAAAAGGATAAATGAGCCCGGATCCGGCTACGATGCCTCAAACCCCTATGAGGGTCGCGACTGGCGTTTTTACGCAAATGTGCTCTATGACGGCGCGCAATGGCGCGGTCACACCATGGATCTTCACTACGAAACAATCGATGGCAAAGAGGTTGCCGGCGAAGACCTGACCAAATACGGCTCTTCGACAACCGCGGCTGTGACACGAACAGGATATTACATGGCGAAATTCCTCAACGAACGACAGTCTATCGACAATGACGCGACTTATGCAAGTTCGCAGAACTGTATCCTCTGGCGTTTCGCAGAACTCCTCCTCGACTATGCGGAGATTGACTTCAAGAAGGGGCGCACAGGTGATGCGCTTGACAAAGTCAACCAAATACGCCGTCGCGTCAAGATGCCGGAACTCACCTCTGTGACATGGGATGACATCATGAACGAACGCCGTGTGGAACTCGCGTTCGAGAAAACGACATACTGGGATCTTCTGCGCTGGAACGTGGCGGAACAATACATGACCGGAACCACAAACCCGCTTTACGGCGTGAAGATAGTAAACCAGGCAGACGGCACCAGAAAGATAACCACTCCGGTTGTCAACGGACGCAACGCAGTGGTACGCTATTTCCGTACGAGACAATACTATTACCCGATAGACTGGGATGATGTCCGCTATCACGGTCTTGAACAGAATCCGGAATGGATGGAAATGTAATAAAGTCTTTAAGGTCCTTAAGGTCTTTAGGGTCCTTAGGGTCTCTAAGGACCCTAGAGACCCTAAAGACCCCAAAAACTTCAGCGACCCTAAAGACTTTAGAGACCCTTAGGACCCTAAGGATTTTAAAGATTTTAACCCTTTAATTAGAATAATATGAAAAAATTTTTACTCACAATCGCGGCATTCGCCGCTTTTACTGCCGCCAACGCGCAGGAAACCTATAATTATTTCGACCCGGCGGACTGCGATGCCGACGGCTGGCTCTGGTTCGACACTCAGGCAAAACTCGACAAATATTGCGGTTATACCTCCGACTTCAAGATTATACTTTCCGGGGCACAATATGAGGGTAATGACGGTCAATATGCAGACTGTGTGCTGGACGGCACGATTGTCGGATATGACAAAGAGGGAAACCAGGGCGGTGCCGGTTCCTGGACAGGCGCGATCATTACGCCTCAGGCAAAATCCTACGGTTCTCAGAATGGCGGAGGAATTATCCTTTCGCTTCCGGACCTTGCTGAATTCAGCGTGGCAATGTCGGCAGACGCACGTATCCGCCAGATGGTTCTGATGGGAAGCAAAGAGGCGGGAACAGCCGAAAGAATAGACATGGGCATCGTGACAGGTTTTGCATTCCCTTTCACATCCCTGACATCCGACTTCCAGTACAGCTGGAATAATCTTCAGAATCTCAAAAACCAGAATACAGGACTCACTCTTGCCTCTCCCAAGGGAACCCACGTGACAGCAGGTCTGTTCAATGACATGACCAGCGAGGTTCTTATACAAGGTATAAAAGTATTCACATACACAAAGACCGATTATCCCGAAGGCTCAGGTGTTGCGGGAATCGTGACAGACGACAGCGACGCACCTGTGGAATTCTTCAACATGCAGGGCGTGAAAGTCAGCGGAGACGAGCCGGGTCTATACATCCGCCGTCAGGGAAGCAAGACTTCCAAGATAATTGTAAAATAACACGGACTTCACCAAACATGTGCAGGGGATGATTCCCCTGCACTAAATATTTCATGGCTATGCGCAGACTTTCCTGTATTTTATTGATATTCACCTGCATTGTCTCGGCATTCGCGGAGCCTTACAGAATGACAAATGTCGTATGCTTCGTAAAATTCGCCGATGAAGCCGACAAGGCATGGGAACATGACTTCGACTATTATGAGAAAATGTTCAACGACACCGAAGCGGGAGCAAACTCGGTGCGCAACTTTTTCTCCGACATGAGCTACGGGCGCATGGACTGGGAATCCGTAATACTACCCTTCGAATATGTCGATTCCCATCCCGTGGGCTATTTCTGCCCTCAGTCAGCATCAAACCCTGATGGATACAAGGATCTCGACCTGATGCTCGACACCCGGATCAAGACCCTTGTAAAAGACATGTGCGTGTTTCTTGACGAAAAGCTCGCATCTTACGATTTCAACGGAGACGGACTGGTCGACAACGATGACAGAATCGTTTTCGATGCAAACGGAGACGGGGAAGTCGACAATATTGTCATGATAATATGCGGAGACAGCGACATAAGCGCGTCAAGGATGTTGTGGCCGTCAAACAACCGCGGCGCGACAGCATATCTCGGCGGCGTGAAAGTGGGCAACTATCTCAAGGTGTTCGATGGTGCCAACGGCTACAAATCGATGGTTCCCCAGAAAATCAATACAGGAGTGCTCTGTCACGAGATGACTCACACGCTCGGGGCTTACGACCTTTACACAACCAAGGGGAATGCCAATTCCACACTTGAACCGGTAAACGTATGGGATCTCATGAGCGACAACCAGACCGTTCCGCAGGGACTGACAGCATACATGCGCATGCAGTACGGCTCCTCTTTCGGCGGGTGGCTGCCCAGAACCGACATAAAGGAGATTTCTCAGAACGGCAGATACACATTGCGTCCGCTCTCCTCCGAAACGCCAGATGACGTGGCGTTCATCATTAGACCCGACAGAACCCGCGCGGAGTATTTTATGGTAGAATACCGCGACCGAAGCGATATGTGGGATTCCTCGCTGCCTGCGGGGGGAATGCTTGTGTATCGCGTAAATCCGCTTGTCACGCAGACAGGCAATCTTGGAAAAGATTTCGAATTGTATGTGTTCCGTCCCAACAGCAATGCCGGCACAAGCGCCGGTCTCATAAAGCGAGCCACTCTCGGAACGGATACCCGCCGCACAAGCTTCGGGCATATCGATGACAACGATTATCCATTCTACAGTGACGGCACCCGCGCATACTTCTGCATCACCGATGTCGAGGAAACAGCAGAAGGAATCAGCTTCAGCTTCAGCACTGACATCACCGGAAGTTCCGCCGTGACGGAGATAGACGCGGACTTGATACCGGACGGAAAGATACACACTCTTCAGGGAATACGGATCGACCGCATCACATCTCCTGGAATCTACATTATCGACGGCAAGAAGGTCTTCGTGCGCAAATAGCGTTCAGAAAACCGACACGCATCATAATAAAACATCCCGCAAATATCCTCGGCGAGGATATTTGCGGGATGTTTTGTCATGACACCTTTTATGTTGTTTTTATCCTGGACAGGACTTGCAATATTCAGCAAGTTTGTATAATTTTGGGGTCGAATCCATAACACCTAAACTAATTGAACTTATGAAATGCAAGATTAAATTGTGTGTAGCCCTCTGCATTATCGCGATGTCCGCACTGTCGGCTTCGGCATGGGGTCGTCTCGGACATGACGCAGTGGCGGGAATCGCCGAAAAACATCTCACGCCCCGGGCAAAGGCAAATATCGAACGCTATCTGGGGAATCATTCAATCGTTTATTACGCATCCTGGATGGACTGGGTGAGGCAGATGCCACATTACAGCCACTCAAGCCGCTGGCATGCATCGAATGTCGATTCTCTGGGCGTTTATTACCCGAGCCAGCGACGCGATGCCGTTGAAGGATGCAGAAAGACTTTCGAGAATCTGCGGCACCACAAGGAGATGACAGATTCAGCCGTTGCCGACAATATAAAACTTTTTGTGCACATCGTCGGTGACATGCATTGTCCCGGCCATGCGTTCTATACAGGCTATGACCAGAAGAATATCTATTTCACGCTAAACGGAAAGAAAGCCCAGGTTCATGATTTCTGGGACAACTGGGTGCTTGACCAGCATCCATGGCAATATAAGGAATACGTAGAGCAACTCGACAGATTCGATGACCGTCAGATAGCGGAAATGCAGAAAGGTACGCCTGAGGAATGGGCTACCGAATCAGGGAAAGCTATCTCCGCAACCTACGGATGGTTTGAAAACGGCAGGGATTACGACAAAGCCGAGACCTACGGCAGAATCCTCGCCGGAGAAAAGATCGCTCACGAACGCATTGTGCGCGCCGGCTACCGTCTCGCACGCCTGCTGAACGAAGTCTTCGATTATTAGCCCTCCTCTTCGGAGTCATCACGCTCGCGATGCTCGTAGGCATCAACGATGCGCTGAACCAAAGGATGTCTTACGATATCCTTTTTTTCATATTCTATGACACCTATTCCTTTCACCCCTTTAAGTATTCTGAGAGCCTGGAGCAAACCGCTCTGCACGGTTCGCGGAAGGTCGATCTGTGTGGTGTCGCCGGTGATTATCATCTTGCCGTTCATTCCCAGACGCGTCAGGAACATCTTCATCTGATGGCGCGTGGTGTTCTGCGCCTCGTCAAGAATTATGACTGCATCGTTCAGCGTGCGCCCGCGCATGAAGGCAAGGGGAGCTATCTGAATGGTCTGCGCCTCCATGTATTCCTTAAGCTTCTGCTGGGGAATCATATCCTCCAGCGCATCGTAGAGCGGCTGCAGGTACGGATCTATCTTGTCTTTCATGTCGCCGGGCAAGAAACCGAGCTTCTCACCCGCCTCCACGGCAGGGCGGGAAAGGATTATCTTGCGGCACTGCTTGTTTTTGAGCGCGTGCACGGCAAGGGCTATCGCGATATATGTCTTGCCCGTTCCCGCCGGACCGAGCGCGAACGTAAGGTCATTCTGTGCGAAACTCTTCACCATCCTTGTCTGGTTGGCGTTGCGCGGAGCTATGGGCTTGCCGTTCTGACCATATATTATCACACCTTCCGCATTGACCTCCTTCGGTGGATCTCCGCGAACTATATCTATGATCGCTTCTTCGTCAAGACGGTTGTATCTGGCGGCATGAGCCTCTATGGCATGTATCTTTTTCTCGAATTCGGCAGTCTCGCTCTCTTCTCCGATGACCTTGATCACATTGCCGCGCGCCGCCATCCGCAACTTAGGGAAAAGATTGCGTATAAGACTTATATTTGCATTGTTGACCCCATAAAACGTCTGGGGGTCCACATTGTCGATTATTACTATTCTTTCAATCATCAAACTATCTTTATTACCCGGAACCGGTCTGTATGCCGGAAACCGGTCTTTATCATCCGACAGAACCCTCGAGCGAGATCTGCAACAGTTTCTGAGCCTCGACAGCGAACTCCATCGGAAGCTTGTTCATAACCTCCTTCGTATAGCCCCCTACGATCAGCCCCACAGCCTCTTCCATCGGGATTCCGCGCTGCATGCAGTAGAAGAGCTGCTCCTCGTTGATTTTCGATGTAGTCGCCTCATGCTCGACGGTAGATGAATTGTTGCGCACATCGATATAGGGAAAAGTATGCGCCCCGCATTCATCGCCCATCAGCAGAGAGTCGCACTGTGTGAAATTGCGGCATCCCGACGCATCTTTCGACATGCGCACCAGACCGCGGTAAGAGTTCTGGGACTTGCCCGCAGAAATACCTTTGCTGACGATAGTGGAACGCGTATTGCGCCCTACGTGTATCATTTTGGTTCCCGTGTCAGCCTGCTGCCAATTGTTAGTGACAGCCACAGAGTAGAACTCGCCGACCGACTCGTCTCCCTTGAGAACGCATGAAGGGTATTTCCATGTTATCGCCGAGCCTGTCTCGACCTGAGTCCACGATATCTTGGAGCGATGTCCGCGACAAAGACCACGTTTTGTCACAAAATTATAGATTCCGCCACGCCCGTCCTTGTCACCGGCATACCAGTTCTGGACAGTGCTGTATTTCACTTCCGCCCTCTCCTCGCAGATAATCTCCACTATAGCGGCATGAAGCTGGTTTTCATCGCGCATCGGGGCGGTGCAGCCTTCCAGATAGCTGACATAAGCATCATCATCCGCCACAATGAGAGTACGCTCGAACTGCCCTGTTCCAGAGGCGTTTATACGAAAATATGTGCTGAGTTCCATCGGACAGCGCACACCCTTGGGTATATATACAAACGAGCCGTCGGAGAATACCGCCGAATTAAGCGCGGCATAATAGTTGTCGCGATAAGGAACGACAGTGCCGAGATACTTCTTCACCAGATCAGGATAATCTTTCACTGCTTCCGAGAAGGAACAGAAGATTACTCCGAGTTCAGCCAGTTTCTCACGATGCGTTGTCTTCACGCTTACGGAATCCATCACGGCATCGACCGCCACTCCGGCAAGCTGTTTCTGCTCTTCAAGCGAGATGCCAAGCTTGTTGAAGGTCTTTACAAGCTCCGGATCAACCTCGTCCATGCTCTTCTTAAGCTCCTTCTTTCTGGGTGCTGCATAATAACTTATCACCTGAAAATCTATAGGCGGGATTTTCAGATGCGCCCACTCCGGAGGAGTCAATGTCTTCCAATAGCGGAAAGCCTTCAGTCTGAAGTCAAGAAGCCATTCCGGCTCCCCTTTTTTCTCGGAAATGAAGCGCACCACATCCTCGTTGAGACCCGGAGGCACAATTTCCGTGTCTATATCCGATGTGAAGCCATATTTATAT
>CAMWMW010000015.1 GCA_947175455.1 uncultured Porphyromonadaceae bacterium
TGAAAATACATCCCATAACCGCCGCCGCACAAGATGCCGCAAAAACGGTTGTCAAACGTCTGCGTCGTGCCTTCTTCCGCAGATTATTTCTGAGCTCAACAAATTGCAGCCAGCTTTCATCCTCTTCCGATTCTGACATCCGCTCCTCACGCTTCCTGACCTCTCGGATCAAGTTGCGCATAACATAGCGAATATCATTGTTTCCACTCTCCATTTTCATGACGTTTGACTTTAAAACGACTACATTCCATTTTTCTACTCAGTTTTTAGAGAGTGTTTAAAAATAAATTTATCAAAACTGTTCCTGAGCGATAGCAGTGAGAAGGCTGATAATCATCGGAGTGCCACACATCATACGCGAGCGAAGCGAGGCAAGAGCACGCGATACGAGATTCATCGATGATTGCGAATGGATATTTAGCACAGCAGAAATCTCTTTATAGGACAACCCACGGACATAACGTAGATACAACGCCATACGCTGGTTACCGCGCAAACTTCCGTATGCCTCGACAAGCCTGCGGCTCAGACGCAACGCTTCGTCATCTTCACGAAACAGTTCTTGAAGTCCGGAATCATCAATATACATCTCAAAAAAATGCTCGTCAAGATCATCGGCAAGTCCGGATCCTGACAGTTTATCGGATATCGTGTTTTTTAATGCAGTCAGAAGGTAAGACCGGACGTAGGCGGTAGATGACAGCCGGTTGCTCGAACAGATTTTAACAAATGTGTCCTGTATACAGTCTTTCACAAACTCTTTTTCAGGACAATATTTCATACCGAAGTTGACAAGAAGATTGTAGTGCTCCTTATAAAGCACTGACAATGCTGTCATATCTCCTTTAAGAAATAAATCCCACAAAGTGGAATCGCTGACATTTTCATATAAAGTTCCCGACATAAATCAATGGTATTAGTCGATAAAAAAATCGAATCGTCGTATACTTTAAAACGATTGCACCGCGCTTCTCTACTCACTTATATTCATAATTATGCAAGAAAAACGGAGTAAGCCCGCGGGCTTGCTCCGTTTTTGTCGCTAAGCATTGTTTTATTATTTTCGGCAACGTCTGCGACAATTACCTGTAATTAAGACAATCCTCGGCGCGTTTGGTTTAACCGTTAATATTTTTTAAGAAACCGGGCGATACTCTATTTTTTCACATCGTAGCCCTGATCTTTCAGATAATCAAGAATACGGTATTCCATCGCATGGTCATAATAATTGATGATGTGCGCTACCCAGTCGTTGTCGGTAGTGCCGCCGGCGCGGGTACGGTTGTACTGTTTCACCACCTCGTCATAAGCCTCCATCTCGTCAATCATATTGTTGTTGTCCTGACGGTAATGGTTCTTGTGGATCATCAGCGGCTTCGGCTGCTTCGGTTTAAGGTCGGGCTGCTCACGCGGAACACCGATCGCAAGCCCGCAGACTACAAACACTCCCTTGGGAAGTTTGAGAAGCTCCGCTATCTTAGCAGGGTCGGCAGTGCGCAGATAACCGATGCAGTTGGAACCGAGCCCCGCCGCCTGAGCGGCGACAACCGCGCTCATCATGGCAAGCGACGCATCTATTATACCTATCGTCACACCATCCATCGTATCGGTGAATTTCGGCATTTCCAACCCTTTTTTCTCGGCGAGAAGTGTGATTTTGTTATAATCCGAGCAGAATATCAACAGTCGGTTACATGTCTTCAGCTGTTTCTGACCGGTGATGGCATACAACTCCTCCTTCAGCGGCTGGTCGGAAATGTCTATAACCGAAAACTGCTGACCGTTGTAGGATGTGGGCGTATTGCGGATCGCATCAAAGATAAACTCCATAGTCTCCTCTGCGATCGCTTCTCTCTCGTATCTGCGCACGCTCGTGCGCTCCAAAAGCGTTTCCTTTACGTCTTTCATAACTTATGTATATGTTTGCTTGTCATATTGTCCATAAACACCGGCTGTTCATAAAACCGCCGGAAAAACAAAGAGCCGGTGAGCGGAACGCTCATCGGCTCTTTTAAGGTCCACATCAAAGGAATGTGACGAAACTCCGAACGACAGGTTTTGAGGTCTTGCCAATCTTTGTAATCCGCCTGCGATCGAAATCAACGCCTTGCGGCGTGGGGCCCGCCATCGACAGACAAGAGTGTCTCGGTATTTCTATAAAATTTGATGAGTTTCCCAATTAGCTTTGATGTGGTATAACTTCACCGGCTTCTGAATCTTCGTTACCTCGCTGTCATCTGAGGTGTGTATCAAATTCAGCAGTCCGAAGCTCTCTTGCTTTTGTTTTATAACGCAAAGATAATGCACGCGGTTCAATTTTGCAATACCCTGATGCCTTTTTAACAAAAAAAAATGAGTATATTTGCAATATGAAGAAGATCAGCTTTGTTATCCCATGCCATAACGAGGAAGCGAATCTGCCGAAGCTGTATGAGGAACTTGACAGGTTTACCCGTACTTCTTATCAGGTGTCTGTAAAGGAAACAGTGACTGATACAGAGACGACACATCCTGTAGACATGCGTGCCTATGACTTCGAATTTCTGTTTGTCAACGATGGCAGCGGCGACGGCACTCTCGCGATTCTGAGGGAACTG
Organism: uncultured Porphyromonadaceae bacterium; assembly: GCA_947175455.1. Taxonomy (GTDB): domain Bacteria; phylum Bacteroidota; class Bacteroidia; order Bacteroidales; family Muribaculaceae; genus Lepagella. Next base: position 2,598 of record CAMWMW010000015.1, read on the forward strand.
AGGAAAAAAGATTCCAGAATATCCGTGGTCAACCTTTCAAGGAATTTCGGAAAGGAAAACGCCATGCTGGCGGGCATGGACTACGCATCGGGCGACGCATTGGTCATAATGGACGCGGATCTTCAGGATCCCATCGAAGTTGTGCCGGAAATGATTTACTGGTGGGAAAAGGGATACGATGACGTGTATGGCAAACGCGCAAGCCGCGGGCAGGAAAGCGCCATGAGAAAAATACTTTCTCTCTCTTTCTACAATATGCTGAAGAAAATGAGCGACATCGACATCCTTCCCAACGTAGGCGATTTCCGGCTTCTCGACCGCAGGGCGGTCAGGGCATTGACCGGGCTGCGCGAGACACAGCGATATATGAAGGGTCTCTACTGCTGGGTGGGATTCGAGAAAAAAGAGGTGGTCTTTGACCGTGGAGACCGCGAAAACGGCAAGTCAAGCTATAAACTCGCCAAACTGGTGAACCTTGCAATCGAGGGCATTACCAGCTATACCACAACCCCGCTGAGAATATCCACAGTTGCCGGAATCATCGTGTCGCTGATGGCTTTCGGATACCTTGTGTATATGTTTGTGAAGACTTTGCTCTGGGGGGAGGTGGTGACAGGTTTCCCGACCCTTATATGCGTGATTCTCTTTTTAGGCGGCATGCAGCTGCTTGCATTGGGAATTATCGGGGAATATATCGGCAGGATTTTCAACGAAACCAAAAGAAGACCCCCTTATATAATCGAAAGTTTTAACGAAGAACGAAACTCTCTGACACAATGAACAACAATTCCACCGACAAGGGGCTGACGGTCGTGATTCCGGTAAGGAACAGGGAAAATCTTATCATCAGATGTCTTGACAGCGTCAAAAGACAGACTCTGCGCCCTCTGAATGTGATAGTTGTCGACAACGGTTCGACCGACGGCACATGGAAGACCGTTGAAAGCTGGATCGCCAGGAATGCCGAACCGGAATTTGCCGTATCCCTCATATCCGAACCCAAGCCCGGTGCGTCAGGAGCCAGAAACCGGGGACTGTCGGAGACCGACACGGAACACGTGATGTTTTTCGACTCCGATGATGAAATGGACCCTACTCTCGCAGAAGAGATAATGACCGCGTTCAGAGACAGCAGAGTGGATCTGGTGCATTGGAACGCCAGAATAATCAATCCTGACGGTTCGGTTAAAAAACGCAAGTTCTCCAACGCCAATTACTGGCGTTATCAGATATATCATGCATTGTTTAGCACCCAATGTTTTGCGGTAAAGACATCTTTTTTAAGAAATATCGGGGGTTGGGATGATTCCTTATACGCATGGAACGACTGGGAACTTGGAATCAGACTGCTTCTCGGCAATCCGGCGATGATAGCCATTGACAAGGCTCTTGTCACCATACATCCGCAGAAGGTGTCGATCACAGGCGAGAACTTCCATTCGAAAGCCGGAGAATGGGAACGGGCAATCGACCGTGCGGAGGAGGATGTGGTCAAGGCGGCTCGAAACGACAGCGAATGGCTCGCGGACATGATAAACTACCGCAGGGCGATTCTTGCAGCCCACTATAAACGCGAGGGACATCCGGAACTTGCGGAGCCGCTTCTCGCAAAGGCACTCTCCAACCCGAGCCTTTCCTTCCGGCAAAGACTCCTCCTGAAACTGCTTTACCGCTACACTTCTCTCGGAGGCAGAGGGGCATACATACTGTGGAAATAAACGTATGCTTTCGAAAACAGAAAGTTTGTATGAAAATAACCGGAGCATGAAAGTACTGACAGCCGACAGTCATGAATTTGCAAGACTTTGCCTTAAACTGAAAGAAATGGTGAAGTCTTCGGGTTATGAGTACGACATTCTCATCGGCATAGCGAGAGGGGGTGTCTATGTCGCGGACAATTTCGGATCGGACATGGCGTTTTCCATAAAGACGCAGAGGGCAGGCACTTCCGTCAAGACACATGGTCTGTCACGGATATTGCGCCGTCTTCCGGCATTCGTCAACATGGCATTGCGTTGTGCGGAAGCAAAAGCGCTTGAAATCAAAGACCGGTTTTTCAAACCCGCTCCGGTACAAGTCAGTATCGGTGACAGACTGAGAGACATGCTCCAGCAGGGGGGACACAAGGTGCTGGTAGTGGATGACGCGGCAGACAGCGGCCGCTCCCTCCTCAGTGTGCTGAACGCAATCAGTGTGTGCGGAAGCAATGAAATCAGATCCGCAGTCATAACCGTCACACGGAAACACCCTGCGGTAATCCCTGATTACGCGCTTTTCCGCAATTCCACTCTTGTCAGGTTTCCATGGTCGGCAGATATGAAAAACGGTTTGTAATCCTCTAATTTATTTGCATATGGTGATTGTAGACCTTGACGGGACATTGGTCGGATGCAATTCCTTCACAGAGTTTGTAAAATTTGCATTCAGAAGACACCCTGGGTTAAGGTTTTTCCTTATCCTGACCATAATGCGGCGTAAACTACGCCTTGTCAGCCATCACGAGGCAAAGGAAAGAATTGTATCCCGGACAAGGGGATTGGTCACGGAGAAAGAGCTTGACGACTTTACCGTTTTTTTATACAGCAGGATAAACCGGAAAGTGCTTGACATTGTAAAATCCGACAGCCGCGCCATTCTTGCCAGCGCCGCGCCGGAACTGTACGCCCGTCCTTTCGGCAGGAAAGCCGGCATATCGGTGATTTCGGCAAGCAGACCGCACGAGGCGGAAAACCGTGGGGAACGGAAGCTTGCGGATGTGGTCAGACAAGGTGCCGTATTCGACAGAAACACTGTAGTGATAACGGATCATCATGATGACCTCCCTTTGTTGAAGGCAAACAAGGAAGGATTGAACTACATAGTAAAACCTTCCCGCAAAAGTCTTGGGATTCTTCTGCGGGAAGGTATAAGGTTCACACTTCTGGATTGACCGGTTTCTATTGTCAGGAAGACGCCTCCCCCTCTTTCGGGGATATTGCCGCGAGGAGTCTGACGGCGGAGACATACTGCTCGATCGCCTCGGCAACGCGCTTGGCGTCGCGCATGGCATGAACCACCGTAGCAGGCTGCGCCGACACATCGCCCCCGGCGAACACACCCACACGTGTCGTCATGCCGTATGGCATATCGCGGGTAAGCACATACCCTTTGCCGTCGACATCTATACCCTTGGTGGTTGACACGATTCTCGCGGCGGGGGCATTTCCCACCGCACCTATGAGGTGGTCTGCCGGATATTCCTTCCTTTCACCTTCAGTCTCGATTATGAGGGTCTTCAGCCTGTTTCCCTCCCCGCCGTTCACTTTGACGACATTGGAATTCCACATAAACCTGACACCCTCTCTGACGGCATCCTCATATTCCGAACGAAGGGCACGCATCTCGTCGATGGTCTTGCGGTACACTACCGTCACCTCCTTGCTGCCGAGACGCACCGCCGTGCGTGCGGCATCCATGGCGGTGTTTCCGCCCCCGATGACATAAGTTATGTCACCGTCTCCGACCATTACCTCCTTGCGGTCGATATGCCCGGAATTGTACAGCTGGACACGGCGCAGGAAACGCAATGCCTGCTTCACTCCCGGATGGCTCATGCCCTCGATAGGAAGTTTTTTAGGCAGACCGGCGCCAGTGCCTATGAATATCGCGTCGAATCCTTTCGCGAAAAGGTCGTCGATGGTCATGTCCTCGCCGATGGTGACTCCGAGATGGAATTTCACGCCAAGAGCGGAAATCTTCTCTATCTCATGACGCACGACCTCCTTAGGCAACCGATACTCCGGAATGCCGTAAAGAAGTACGCCTCCCGCTTCACGCTCCATCTCGAAAATCTCGACATTGAAACCCTTGCGGGCAAGATCGCCGGCGATCGTCAGACCCGCCGGACCACTCCCTATGACTGCCACCAGACCCTTGGTCTTTTCCGGTATCATATCATGGTCAAGACCTGAAGCACTGTCAAAATCCGCCACGAATCTTTCGAGTTTGCCGATATTTATGTGCTTGCCTGATTTCGCGAGAGCACAGTTGCCCTCACATTGCCGCTCGTGCGCGCAGACACGACCGCAGACCGCAGGAAGATTGCTGCGGCTGCGTATGATCTCTATGGCATTGCCGAAATTTCCTTTCGCGAGCTGCGATATCCAGTCGGGAATGTCATTGCCTATCGGACACCCCTTCTTGCAACCGGGCACCTTGCACCCGAGACACCGCTGTGCCTCCTTGATAGCCTCGGGAAGAGTATAATTCTGAGAAACCTCTTTGAACTGCTCCATACCGCTGTCTAACGTTGCACTCTGCCATTGGCGGAACCTCCTGCCAATGCCTCTACCTCTTCCACACTCGCAAGGTTGAAATCGCCGTTGATTGTCTGCTTGAGAGCGGATGCGGCAACTGCGAATTCCAATGCCTCCCCTTGCGTCGGTTTGGTAAGAAGTCCGTAGATAAGTCCGCCGGAGAAGGAATCGCCGCCGCCTACACGGTCTATGATAGGATTGACGTCGTAACGCTTGGATTCATAAAACTCTTTTCCGTCATAAATCATGGCTTTCCAGCCGTTATGTGTGGCGGAGAAAGACTCTCTGAGTGTGGAAGCCACATAGCGGAAACCGAATTCCCTTGCCATTGCCTCGAAGATTCCCTTGTATCCTTCGGCACCTGTGTCTCCCGCCTCTACATCGGCGTCGGGCTTGAAACCGAGACATAATTCGGCATCCTCCTCATTGCCGATGCAGACATCGACATATTGCATAAGCGGACGCATGATGCTCTGAGCCTTCTCTTTTGTCCAGAGTTTCTTGCGGAAATTAAGGTCTACAGACACTGTGACTCCGTGTCGTTTGGCAGCCTCGCATGCAAGACGCGTGAGTTCGGCAGCCTTGTCGGAGATGGCGGGGGTTATTCCGCTCCAATGGAACCAGGTGGCGTCTTTCATTATCTCATCGAAATCGAAATCCGAAGCATCGGCATCCGCAATCGAAGAATGCGCACGGTCATAGATGACCTTGGACGGACGCATCGAGGCTCCTGTCTCGCAATAATAGATACCGACACGGTCTCCGCCGCGTGCGATATAACGCGTGTCGACACCGTAACGGCGCAGTGCGTTCACCGCAGCCTGTCCGATCTCGTGTGTCGGCAGTTTACTTACAAAACAGGCGTTGAGCCCGTAATTTGCGCAGCTTACAGCGACATTCGCCTCGCCGCCGCCCCATATGGCATCAAAGCTGTCTACCTGTACAAACCTTTTATTACCTTCCGGCGAAAGCCTGAGCATAATCTCGCCGAGTGTTACGATCTTTGCCATGTCTTTTATTCTTTTACTGATTATAATACGTTTTACAATGCCAATCCTACCAATTCCCGATAATCTCAATTCTCTTTTATGAGCAGAAGCCGGTCTCCCGTCTTGAGCTGACGCTTGCCGTTTGGCACGATATAGTTGCCGTCGCGGTGAATCATCATTACCAGCGAACCTTCCGGAAGTGATATGTCGCTCAACGTGTTGCCATTGTTAAGGTGCTCGTCTGTAAGAATCAAAGTGTGAAGCGATGTGGGATGCTCGTCGGCAAGCTCCACACCGAAATCATGTTCCGCGCCCGATTCCTCATCCACAAGATTCAGACGGCGTGCGACGGATATCACCGATGTGCCCTGCACAACCAGAGACAAAAGGGTCACGAAAAAGACGATATTGAATATCTGCGAGGCACCCGGAATGCCGGCTACCACCGGATACGTGGCGAATATGATAGGCACGGCTCCGCGAAGTCCGACCCACGAGACGAATGCCTTGGTCCTGAGATTTATTTTTCTGAACGGTGCGAGACAGAGGAACACACTCAACGGGCGTCCCACCGCAATCATGAAGCCTCCTATCAGGAAAGACACTGCCGCCACCGACAGCATCTCATGCGGATTGACAAGGAGTCCGAGCATCAGGAACACCACAATCTGCGCGAGCCATGTAAGCCCGTTCATGAATTTAGATATGCTCTTGTGATATGGCAACGAGGAGTTGCCCAGCACTATGCCGCAGATATAGACGGCAAGGTATCCGTTACCCTGAAGCGCCGTGGTAAGCGTGTATGTCAGGAATATCGCCCCTATTATCAGTATAGAGATCATCGCCGTCGCCTGTCCGGCATCCTCAGCTGTCGTCTTACTCCCTATCCTGCGGTAAAAAACCGTGACCCATCTGGCAAACAGACCCATTCCCACTCCGCAGATGCCGCCTATGCCGAACTGAAGCGCAAGCTGCGTCACAAGCATGGTCGCCGAAAGCGAGCTGCCGAGCGTTATAGCCTCTATAAGGATGATGGTGAGCATATATGCCATAGGATCGTTCGAACCGCTCTCGAGCTCAAGCATCGGACGCAGATTGTTTTTCAATCCCACTTTCTGCGAACCGAGGATTCCGAACACCGAAGCGGAATCTGTCGATGACATCGTAGAGGCAAGTAACAGCGACGGAAGGAGAGCAAAATGAATGTTGGTCCAGGACATCCCTGATAACCAAAATATAAAGCAACCCGTGACAAGCGATGTCAGCAACACTCCTGCCGTTGAAAGAACAATGCCGGGAGTGAGTATGGGCTTAATGGAGGATATGCTTGTGGACATGCCTCCCGAAAACAGGATTATGCACAATGCTATCATACCTATGAACTGCGCGTCATGCATGTTGCTGAACTGCAGACCGAGACCGTCCGTGCCGAAAACCATCCCGACAAGCAGGAATACGAGCAGCAGGGGAAGCCCGGTGCGGTAACTCGATTTCCCTATCAGAACTCCGGCGATAAGAAGTACAGATCCCACAAGAAGTATGTTCTCACCACTGATTTCAGGCATATGTGTCGATTTTTATCGCAAAGATAACTAATTTAGTGCAAATAATACATAAAATATGTAAATTTGCATACTCACACATGTTGCGCCCCTCCATTTATACACATCTTTGACACGAACAGATATACAATGAATATTCTACATCTTTCCCTGATGGCATGTCTTCAGACAATCGCTCCCGGCAACGACAGCATAATGCATCGTGAAGCCGAAATTTTCATCAGTTCTCTTCCTGCCGGTCTGCAGAAAAGGCAGGAAACTGCGGTGAGAAAGGCGACAGGCGGAGACTCCTCATCGCTCGACAGCGTGAGGGCGTCACGTAATTCCGCATTCACTCCCCCGCAAGACATAAGCTGCATCGACATAGACGGCAAATATCGCCTCTACTGCCCTGCTGACCGGAAAGCCAGTCAGTTGCCTCTCCTGATATACCTCCACGGAGGCGGGTGGTGTTTCGGCAGTGTCAACAGCTGCGCCGCCTTTTGCTCGGAACTTACCCGAGAATCGGGAATCGCGGTTCTCGCCGTGGAATACCCGCTCGCTCCGGAATACCCTTTCCCCCATGCGCTGCGTTTCTGCTCGGAAGCACTGCGATGGGCGCATCAGAATGCCGGAAAATTCGGATTCGACGGAAAACAGATTTCTATGGGAGGCGACAGCGCAGGAGGCAATCTCGCGCTGTGCGCGGCTCTGGAAAACGATTCATATCCTTTGAAATCGCTTGTCCTGTTTTATCCTGTCGTCAAGGCGTGGAATGACAATTCCGCTTCATGGAACCGGTATGGAGAAGGTTATGGACTTGACAGCGGCATAATGGAGGCATTCAACGATGCCTACATAGCCGCAGGAGACAGCAAGAACCCGCTGGTATCACCATTCTGCGCCGTTTCCGAAAGACTCGCCGCTCTTCCCGAGATACTCATGATAAACGCCGACCACGACATTCTGCGCGACCAGGGGGAAGAGATGAGCCGGAAGCTTTCGGAATCAGGCGTGAAAGTGACGCGCCATGTATTGCCGGGAACAACCCATCTTTTCATAACGGTTCCGGGGCAACCGTCGGCATTCCGCCGCTCCGTCACACTGACATCGGAGTTTCTCACAGTAAAATGAAAATAAAAATGATTTCACGTTCAAAACGTGAAATCCTTTTTTATTTAAA
>CAMWMW010000016.1 GCA_947175455.1 uncultured Porphyromonadaceae bacterium
CATACCGGGCGAATATGACCGGATTATTTTATATTGCGTATATCCCCATCTTCATGAACCTGTCGAGACATTACAATGGCTTTATAAAGTGTCGTTAAAAAACGGAGGTCTGATTTCCATCGCTTTCCCTTCCGGACCTGAGTTCATTAACAATGTGCACAGGGAGAAACATTCCGAAAGCGACATTCTTCCATCAGCCGATGAACTTGCCCGCACCCTTCGACTCAACGGATTGGATGCGAGGGTGGCGCATTCCGACACAGGCAGTTATATCGTAAACATTTATAAGGAATCCGAATGATATGTCATGACGAATTCCGTCATGGCTTTTATAATATTTCTATAATACTCTTTTTTAACATGAAATTCAAGAAACAGACCCTCTTTTCTCTCGCAATCGCGGCTTCAGTCCTGGCATCCTGTTCTTCGAAACAGACCGAAAACACTGAAAACAACGCGGCGTTAGACAACATCATGACTCGCACAAGCATCCGCGCTTACACTGCCGATTCCATAAGCAAGGAAAACATCGAGACAATGCTCAAGGCGGCAATGGCAGCTCCTTCGGCAGGCAACAAACAACCCTGGCGTTTTGTGGTTATCGAGAACCGTGCCACTCTCGACAGCATCGGTGCCAATTTCGGATCAATGAAAATGGCTTCGCAAGCACCGCTTGGCATTGTGGTATGCGGTGATCTTGAAGCCACTTTCCCCGAAGAGGGATGCGATTACTGGATTGAAGACACATCGGCGGCGATGGAAAATCTTCTTCTTGCCGCGCATTCAATAGGTCTGGGCGCTGTATGGTGCGGAATATATCCCATGACCGACCGCGTGCAGGCATTCTCTGAAATGCTATCGCTTCCGGAAAACATAAGACCGATGGGTGTGGCGATAATCGGTCATCCTCAGTCCGCTCAAGAACCCAAAGACAAATGGAATCCGGAATACGTGCATTACGAATCCTGGAAAAAATCAGAAGCCAAGGGTTTCTGACGATAATTCAGAGGCACGGACGGTGCGGGCTGCCAGTTTCGCCACTATTATGCTTGCCTCGTAAAGCAGGCACATGGGCACAGACACAAGCATGAGCGTAAAGACATCTGACGTGGGAGTGATTATGGCTGCGGCTACGAGTATGGCGACAATGGCGTGACGCCTGTATGTCACCAGCATCGAAGGTGTCAGCAATCCTGCCTTTGCAAGCATCCACGCAAGCACAGGCATCTCGCACACAATGCCCATGCATAACGAGAGCACCACCAACGTGCTCATATATGATTCAAGCGATATCATGTTGACCACATCATCCGATACCTGATATGTGCCCAGAAACTGGAATGTCATGGGGAAAATGACAAGATAGCTCAGGGCTGCGCCTGTAATGAACATGACGTATGCACTTGTCACTATACCCACGGCGTATTTTCTCTCCCTCGCATAAAGTGCGGGTGAGACAAAAAGGAAAAGCTGATAGACAACATAGGGCGACGCGGCAAGAAAACCGGCGCAAAACGCCGTTTTCATATGTATGATGAATTGCTGCGCCAGCCCTGTGTTTATAAGTGCCACATCGGTTTTCATCTCATAGGGTATTCCGAACGAGACGCAGAGATCTGCAATCACTCCGTATGTGACAAAACCGGGATATTTAGGCGCAAGAACAAAAGCGAACAGTTCCTCCTTGAATACGAACGCGACAATGCCACACAGCAGAATTACGGCAAATACCCGTAACAGAACACCGCGCAACACGTCAAGATGATCCCAGAAACTCTGTTTCTCTTCCTCTCTGCCCATTTATTTGTCTTTGTCTGTATCCTTTATGTCTTTCTCGATATCGTTCATTCCTTCTTTGAACGAACGGACACCCTTGCCAAGACCTTTCATCAGTTCTGGTATTTTCTTTCCTCCGAAAAACAGAAGAACCACAAGCACAATCACAAGCACCTCCGACATTCCGAGGCCCCCTATGAAAAGAAGTGTATTCATTTAAATTCAAATTTTTATTTCAATTAATCTGTAAAAACTGTTCAGACTTCACGTTTGAGACGCTCCACCACCCCGTTTATGCGATGCAGTTCTGCCGAAATATCAATCGACTTAGTGCAATGCGGCGCAAATTGTCCGCACCCAATGCAATGGCTTGCCTGACGAAGCCCTGGCACACTGCGGTCGTATCCTATCAGAAACGCCCGGCGCGCCTCTCTGTAGTTCTCGCTCTGTCGCGAGGCGGGCACATTGCCTTCGTTGATACATTTGTTGTAATGCAACAGTATCGATGGTATGTCAAGCCCGTAAGGACATGGCATGCAGTATTTGCAGTCGTTGCAGGGCACTGTCGGATACTGCATCATCAGATCTGCCGTCTCGTATAGAAACGCATTGTCTTCATCAGTAAGCGGCTTAAGCGGACAGAAAGAACGGAGATTGTCTTCAAGATGTTCCTTGTAGGTCATTCCGCTGAGCACGGTAAGCACATCCGGATGAGACCCGGCATAACGGAATGCCCATGACGCCACACTCCTTTCCGGCTCTCGCTGCTTGAGACGGCTCACAATATGATCAGGCACATTCGACAGTCGTCCTCCGAGCAAAGGCTCCATGATGATTGCCGGAATATCACGGCGGGCGAGTTCGTTATAGAGATATTCGGCATTGGTGTTACGCTCGTTTACCTCTTTGGCATGTTTCCAGTCTACATAATTAAGCTGGATCTGCACGAAATCCCACTTGTATTCATCATGTCTCGATAAAAGATGATCAAACACCGCTATGTCGCCGTGATATGAAAATCCAAGATTCCGGATTCTGCCGGCTTCACGCTCTTTCATAAGAAAATCAAGAACGCCGTTGTCTATATATCTCTTGTTGAATTCATCCATGCCGTCGCTGCCCATACCTACGCCATGCAGCAGCATGTAGTCTATATAGTCGGTCTGCAGCTCTTTTAACGAGTTGCGATACATCGCCAGAGATGCCTCCCGGCTCCAGGTGGATGGAGCGAAATTCGAGAGTTTAGTGGCAATGTAATAGCTTTCACGCGGATGACGACTCAACGCAGTGCCTGTGGCTCCCTCGGAACGCCCTTTGCAATATGCCGGCGATGTGTCGAAATAATTCACTCCGTGACGAATCGCTGTATCGACAAGGTCGTTGATTGCCTCTTGATCAAGTTCATCACCTCCGTCACGACCGCTTTCTTTCGATACCGTGGGCCATCTCATGCACCCGTAACCAAGAAGAGAGACTTTCTCTCCTGTCTTGGGATTGACACGATAGGTCATTTTGTCTTCCGGTATATCTCCCGTAATACCGTTGTCAGTCGAGACCTTTTTTGCCGCTTTCTCGCATCCGGCAAACGCAAGTCCCGCCACTGATGCCCCGAGTCCGAGCCGTTTCAAAAAATCTCTTCTGTTTATATTGCTCATAATCTCTTTGTTTTCAATGATTCGATAAATACAATAATCTCCATTTATATAATACGGTGACGTTCGTTGCCTTCGACATAAATGGCACTGAACGGACGCGACGGACACAGATTCTCGCATGCCCCGCAACCGATACACCTCTCCGTATTCACAACCGGTATCTTGCGTGATTCCGGATCCGATGCAGATGACGCAACCATGGTTATGGCTCCGACAGGACAATGGCGGGCACAGTTGCCGCACTCCACACCATCTGTAAGGGGAATGCAGTTCTCTTTTACCCAGATTGCCCTTCCGATCTGCACTGAAGATTTTTCAGCTTTATCTATTTTTACGATAGCACCTGCCGGACACACCTCGGAGCACCGCGTGCATTCCGGACGGCAATAACCTCTCTCATATGAGGATTCAGGCTGCATAAGCGTGGAAAGGTCGGATGACGGGCGCAAAACCCCGTTCGGACAAGATGCCACACAAAGCTGACAGGCGGTGCAATGATCTGTAAGATTCTTTATACTTTTGGCTCCGGGCGGAACTATACGTGTTTTCCTCTCCGGCTTCTTTTTGTCTACGATAACTGCAAGACCGCCATCAACGGTTTTTTCCTGAGCGTTAAGTGCGGCGGTTGTGGCGATAGCAGCTGCCATACCGAGAAACTGTCTGCGCGAACCGTCAACCATCGGGTCTTTATTCTCCGACACTACCTTACCTGACACCTGCCTCTTATAAGTGTAAGATATGGCACCTTTATTGCATTTTCCTATACAGTCGAAACAGGTTACGCAACGGGAATAGTCAATCTTGTGTTCCTTGCTGCTGATACAGGCTGCCTTACAGTTTCTCGCGCATAGACCGCAACCGTTACACTTAGTGGTGTCGATGACTGGTCGTAAAATTGAATATTTCGATATAAGACCAAGCAATGTTCCTACCGGGCATATTGTATTGCAGTAAGTCCTGCCGTTACGCCATGCAAGATAACCGAGAATCACAAGAGTCACCACAGCCACACCGAGCGTGACTCCGCTTCTGATCCACACGTCAACGTTATAGAAAGCATAACTGTTGTGTTTCTCTGCCCACACTGCAAGTAGATTGTTGCCCCACGCCACTAAAGGAGCTATCAGCGTCTGGGCTATTCTCCCATAGGCACTGTAGGGGGCAAGAAGAACAACCACGGAACTGATGCCTGCCAATATCGCCAGAAGCATTACCGCCAGCAGGACATACCTCAGGATATTTCTTGCCGGTGAATAGGAATAACGGTTCTTCTTACTCTTCTTGCCAAAGAAGGCGAATACATCCTGCATCACACCAAGAGGACATATCACAGAGCAATAGACACGTCCGAAAAGGAGTGTCAGCGCCACCAGACCGCCCACTACTCCGAAATTGAGCGCAAGCAAAGCCGGCAGGAACTGGATTTTAGCCATCCATCCTAACCAGACATGCGCAAGACCTGTAAAGTCAACGAACAGAAGTGTGACAAACAATAAGCTTATCACAGCAAGTGTTACTCTAATTTTTTTCAACATAGCCCGAAAGTATTACGTTTCTAAAATTTCTAATTATGATGTGATTGAAACTTTTTTCAAAGTCATTTTTTCAAAGTCGTTTTAATTCCCCGATTAGGATTCATTCAGTCAACTTTTTCTTCAAATGCAAAAATAATATGAAAATTCCAATAAAACATTACCATTTTTACCGTTCATTTAACCAAAATGCCTTAAGCATCCGTATATGAGCCGTGGTTGTGCCGCAACATCCCCCGACGATGTTCAGCAGACGGTCGGCAAGCAGTGGACTGATACTTTCTGCAAACATCTGCGGAGTGACACCATAATTGCCGGTTTCATCAGGATGCCCCGCATTGGGATAGTAAATCAATGGAAATGATGAAAAAGTTGCAAGTCGCCTTATATAGGGGTTTATCCTCTCAGGGGCGTCCGAACAGTTCAGACCTATTGCCAATGGCGAAAAATCCGACATTGCCGCGACAAATGACTCCAACGTATGACCGGAATACATTCTTCCGGTTTTCCCGGAAATGGAAACAGATGCAATATACGGCACTTCTCTGTGAAGCTTTTCACATGCAAGACAAATTCCCGTGATAGCGGCACGGACATTTTCGAGATCGTACATAGTCTCGGCAAGTATCACGTCGGCACCACCCTCTATCAACCCTTCCGCCTGCTCCTCAAACACATCGACAAGTGTATCGAAATCCACTGTGCGACATCCGTCTATCGCCTTATTCCCGGACAATGACGATGAAAAAGCTGTAGGACCCATGGCTCCTGCCACAAAACACCGCCTGCCGGGATTCTCTCTCATGAACCGATCCGCCTCGACTCTTGCAAGCCGTGTGGAAACAATATTGAGCTGAACGATACTTCCGTAATTGCAGTATCCCGATTGCGAAAGCCGGTTGGAATTAAATGTGTTTGTCTCAATAATATCCGCTCCGGCTTCAAGCCACGACCTGTGCATACGTGCCACAAGCTCCGGATGCGTGACCGACAACATATCGGGATTGACGGCACAAGGCATCAGTCGCCGGAGTTCAACACCCGTAGATCCGTCCAGGAGCAGCACCCTTCGGGACATCTCATCCTGCAACGATGCGACTCCGCTTATATCTTCTGTTTTGAGATTGCACATAATCAGCAAAGCTTCCGTTGATGCAAAATTAGAAAAATTAATCAAATGACCCAAACGCCTTTGTCATACGTTTAAGGTATAAACCCATTAGTAAGTCAAAATTGTTGGAATATGAGTATGCGCCAGATAATAACCCATTTTACGGATGATGACCTATACAAGTTCACGATGTGCTGCGCGGTAATAGAAAATTATCCGAGAACCCAGGTGAAGTATAAATTCATTGACCGAAACGATACAGTATATCCTCGCGGATTTGCTGTGGAGCTTCTTCGCCAGATTAAATTTCTTGAAAACGTTGTCATAACCGATGAGGAAATAAGTTTCATGCGGCACAAATGTCCCTATATACCGGATTGGTTCTACAGCTTCCTCAAAGGATTCCGTTATGACAGCCGATGGGTGTCGGTATCGCAAGATGCCAAAGGACATCTGGAGGTGGGATTCGAGGGAAACTGGAGCAACACCATTCTGCTTGAAGTCAAGGTGCTTGCCATAATATCGGAACTTTATTACATGTTCACAGGTCTGGACAAGGCTCTCGACTATAGCGCTTATTACGGAAAATCGGAATCAAAAGCCAGACGCATGATTGAAGGCGGCTGTATCTTCAGCGACTTCGGCACACGTCGCCGCGCCTCGTTCAAGGCACAGGAAACTTGCATCAGAGCCATGAAAGACTGCAATGACAGGATAGCAAGACCCGGAAGATTCATCGGAACAAGCAATGTCTGGTTTGCCATGAAATATGACCTCACTCCTGTGGGTACAATGGCACACGAGTTCATATGCGCTATCGCGGGAATGTATGGTCCGCAGATGGCCAACTATATCGCCATGCAGACCTGGGCGCAGACTTACAGGGGTGCGCTCGGCACATTTCTCTACGACACTTACGGATGGAAAATATTCAGTCTCAATTTTTCGGAAGATTATGCCAACATGTTCAAAGGACTGCGCGTTGACAGTGGTGACAATTTCAAAGAACTCGACCTTATTGTCAGCAAGTATAAGTCGCTTAAGATTGATCCGCGAACAAAGCAGATTGTCTTCAGCAACGGTCTTGATGTTGACAAGGCAATAGAAATCCAGAACTACGCTCACGGCAAATGTCTGCCATCGTTCGGCATCGGAACGCATTTCACAAATGATTTTCCCGGTATAAAGCCGATGAACATTGTCATAAAACTCGTGGCGGTGAAAATCACCGAATCGTGGCCTTTCTACTGCGAGACCTGCAAGCTAAGCGAAGACATCGGTAAATACACCGGCAATCCTCAGACTGTGAAAAGATTTATGGAAGCCATTCATTTCAACGAATAATATATCCTTTCCCGGAACTGCACCTCCGCTGCTCTCCGTAATACATCCATTGTCCGCACATCCGAATGCGTCTGCCATGATTGCTAATAATTTCCCATTTCCCAATGCAAAAACGGATTTTAGGATTTATGCACTAATTTTCAGCGAGCTGCACTTCATCGCCGATAACCCCGAGTTGCTGCTGTGCCGAACAAAGATCCTTGATGCTCTGTATCTCCGCCTCGGTCTCACTCATGCGCTGCCGCATTACCGTCTCCAGCTTGGTCTCTGCCTCGACCTGCACATCGTAGGCGTCTGTCAGACTCTTCATCATCCCCTGCATGGATGACAGTGCCCCGGTGATCGCGTTGAGACCGAACGAGACTTCTCCGAGATCCTTCAGGGATTGCTTCACACTGACAGTCTCTTTCAGCGTGCCCTGCATCACTTTTTTTAACGCGTCCGCGTCCATCGTGAGCTTCTTGAGTCCGTATTTGCCGTCCTCGATCACGAAACCTATGGAGATAGTCTTGCCCGACATAATTTTTTTACCTTTTATGCGTTATATTTTAAATACCGTTAATTCATTCACTGTTCACCTTTAAAGAAAAACCGGACAATGAAAAAGGCAGGATTCACAATCACAGGAAGCAGGCAACCCTTGCTCGACCGTATGTTTGAGCCGTTGAAAAGCAACCGGTCTTTTCGTTTTATTTATCTGCTTGCCGGTCTCAACGGCTTCCTTTTCGGCATATATTTCTTGCTGAAGGGCACCGGTCTCTCAGGATGGGAATGTGTCCGGAACTGGGCTTTCAGTGCCGGGTGCTTCTGCATCTTCTTCGCGCTGGGCAGGATTTATCGCAGATGGTATAACACATCGAAGAGCAAATGCTTTGCCCGGAACCTCACCGATGAGGAACTCGACGGCAGAAAGGCGGTCTTTGAACCCTGCGCTTTCGGAGGCATCACGTTCAGACTCCAAAACCCCAGGAACCTTGACGGGGAGCGTTTCACTGAAATCTACGGAATAAAGGAAGAATCCAACAGATAAAAACGGTTGCAGGATCAGCCCCATTTCCGCAGTGCCACCTCGGCTCTGCGTTTTCTTTCTTCCATCGTGATCTCCTCAACGTGTCCCGGCCCCTTCTCCCAGGGGAACGGCAGCAGGTTCTTCGGCGTTATCCGGTTCTTGACATGCGGCTGGATCATGATTGCCGCCTCCATCCGCATGATTTCCCACCGTTCGCGGCTGAGCCTCTCCTGCTCGTCCAGGTGCGCCTTGCTTATCCAGTAGAACTGCTCGGGATAAAGCCGGCAGAAGTCAGTGCGGCTCATTCCGAGGACTCTGACCGCATACCCGAACAGCTCTAAGATTCCGGGCTGTCTTTTTTTTACCTCTTCTCCGTTTTCCGGATTCTCCTCATTCCTCTGGCTCTTGACATATGTCTCTTTCCAGTTTTTGAGTTCTTCAGGCGTGAGACGGTTCGCAAACTGCTGCGGGGTGTAGTTCATCGCGATTCCCGCCGTCTCGGATGCTGCCGCCGCGCCTGCCCATAGAAGCATGATCAGATCCAACAATAAACTTTTAGAGCTTTAAAAAGACTTAATATCCTTGTATGATACTCTTGCAGGATTAAATAACTATCGTTTAATCAACTGAACAAATAATGCTTGCAGTTGTTGTAACAATAAAAACGGTTCCTTATGGAAAACACTATGTTTAAAATCCCTTATGGGTTATATGTGATCACGGCTAACACAGATGGTCGCGACAATGGATGCATTTCAAATACACTGGGACAGGTTACCGTAACTCCCAATCAGGTATCTTTGTGTATAAGCAAGGAAAATCTCACTTGCGAGATGATTCAGAAGTCTGGAGTCTACACTGCTTCGATAATTAGTGAGAAAGCAAGTTTCTCACTTTTCAAACGTTTCGGATTTCAGACAGGTCGACAGGTCGACAAGTTCAAAGATTTCACAGGATGCAGGCGTGTGACCAACGGAACACTTGCCATAACAGAGGGTACCAACGCATATATAAGTGCAAAGGTCAGCAATACCATTGATCTCGGCTCCCATATGATGTTTATCGGTGAGGTGACTGAAATGGAGACTCTGTCCGATGTTCCTTCAGCAACATATTCCTACTATCAGGAATACATCAAGCCAAAGCCCCAGCCTTCGTCCGCATCAAGAAACGGACATACCGTGTGGCGTTGCAAGATATGCGGATTCGAATATGAAGGAGATGAACTTCCCGCAGACTTCATATGCCCTGTCTGCAAACATCCGGCATCCGATTTCGAGAAGGTCGAGATTACAGATAACGTCTCCGATCATCCGACCAACCAATATTCGGGTACTAAGACAGAAAAAAATCTTCAGGAAGCTTTTGCCGGAGAGAGCATGGCTCGAAGCAAATATACATATTTCGCTTCAGTCGCTAAGCAAAACGGCTACGAACAGATTGCAGCCCTGTTCCTTAAGACCGCCGACAATGAGAAAGAGCACGCTGAATTATGGTGTAAGGCTTTGGGTGGCGTAAGCAGTGACACGGCTGTTAATCTGCTTCATGCCGCAGACGGAGAGAATTACGAATGGACAGACATGTATGACCGCTTTGCCAAAGAGGCTGATGAAGAAGGGTTCCACAACCTTGCCGAACAATTCCGTGGGGTGGCAGCCATCGAGAAACATCACGAAGAACGCTACAGGGCACTACTCCGCAACGTGGAAGCACATGAGGTGTTCCGGAAAAGTGGTGTCACCGTCTGGGAATGCCGAAACTGCGGACATATTTGCATCGGCACCGAAGCACCGGATGTCTGCCCGGTATGCTTCCACTCTCAAAGCTACTTTGAGGTATGTGCAGAAAACTACTGACCTTAAGAACATTTAATATAAAATCATTTCATAAAACTAAAGAGTTCCGGCGACATTGATGTAACCGGAACTCTTTCGTATGTCATTACGAAAGCTGCTCCCACAACACCCCATCCGCCCTATCACGACCCATTCAGCCCCATTACATAAAAATGCAAGAAGCACAACAAACATCATTTCCATAAATTTATTAATTTTGCAGAAACCTCAGAAGGAGACGCCGAGATTTCTTGCAGCCCTCAGACAGGTCGGAATCAGTAATGAGTTGGATGATACTTATTTTCGCCGGA
>CAMWMW010000017.1 GCA_947175455.1 uncultured Porphyromonadaceae bacterium
ATGTATATGCGTGTGTGTGTATGTGTATATGCCAGTGTACATGTTCATGTATAATTGTGTAACAGTTAAAAACGAGGTGCTAGGACTTGAGAAGAACCTTGAGAGTCAGGTTTCAGGAGAGACACAGAGGGCCTGGACAGAGAAAATGAAATGAAAGAAATGACCCAATTATATATTAAAAATATGTATGAATTAATTTTTTAAATGCGTTTGCCGATACAGATATTACGCAGGAGATAGTTAGCAGGTATGAACAAAAAATCAGTATGTTTAATAAAATATCATTAAAAAAGACTTCACCATATCCTGATATTGAAATAATATCATATGCAATGTAAAAGGTGAACGAAATACTAATAATGCATAATATTATCAATAAAAACAATATTATTATTTTTATCATAGAGTGTAAAAGATGTGTTTTATTCCTTGTTGCCATATTTTTATACAATCTCAATTATTACATGTAAATATCTCTGTTCCAAATTCCAGCACAGATGCCATAAAACCTTTACTAATGATAACCATGATCTATCAGTGTTTCAATTAAAGTATTTATTTTGTGTCTGCCAACTGGATTATTCCATCTCTTTATTAAGATTATTGTATAGTTATCTTTATCGTGGGCTGTAGATGTAAAGATTTTAGTTAGATTATTAAATTTTGATAAGAATTCACCCTTAATGACAAAAGTCTTAATGCCATGTCTGTCTATCCCTGTATAAGAAGATGGGTCAAGTCCATATTCTTTAGCACTGAGAGCTGCGGGATTATAAAGTAATGCATTTCTTCCAGTCTTATATGCATTTGCTTTCGCCTCAGCCCCGGCTTTGGAATGTCCAACAAAAGTAAGCTCATTATCACGTAGTGATATAGAAATATTAGAGGCAATTTGGATTGATGCTTTCATGTCGATAGACTTGCCGAATAATTGATTCCAATCTTCTTTTAAACTGTTTATACCACGATTGGATGCTTCAAAATAAGTTCCTGCGGTTGCAAATGCATATTCTATTTTTCCATCCCTGCACACTCTTTGGTATAATCCTCCTCTGAAAGATGCACTCTCCCTAATTGTATAACTTTTAATCATTTTCCATCCCCCATATAACATGTCACCAAGTTTACCATCATAAACATGTTGTGCAATATATGCACCTTCAAGTGCAGTCGGAATTTCTCCTGTCGGGTCGATGAAGTTCACGGGGTCGGCGGCGCAATAAGAGTAGGGGGATAGTTGGGTGTAGTTTTCCGCCTTGGGGTCTACGGAGTCGAAATTGCCCGTTAGCGGGGAATACAGGCGCGCGCCGAAGTCCGAGGAGTTGACCCCGAACTCTTGTGTCAGTTCCTTGCCGCCGAACTTGCGCCGGTTCGCCTCCGGAGCATATGCCGTGCCGTACGGAACGCCGTAGGGGTAATAGTCGGTATACTGAACCGGTATGCCTGTCGTTGCATTAATGACACCGATCACGTTCCCCTGATAGTCGGTGACATTTACATGATATGTTCCATTCTTCGAGATGTATCCTCCGTGTGTCAGCACGCGGTCAAAACTGCCGTCGCCAAATTCGAAGTCACCATAGAAGTCGAGCCTTCTGAGCAGAGTGCCGTCGGCATCGTAAAACTCCTCCGACAGCTTTTTACCTGTTGAAGTATAGCGATAGCGGATCTCCTCTCCGGAATCAAACGAAATGCGAACCGGACGGCCGGTGTCGTTCCATTCGATCTCGCTTATTCCGCGTCCCGGATCCGCAGTCAGGTTGCCGCAGGCATCGTAGTTATAGTTTTCGTCCGACTCCTTAATCTGCGGCTGATTTTCGAGAGGAATGGATTCGGTGTCTCCAACACTGATTTTGCAGATTCGGTTTCCTTTGCGTGATATAGACAGGTCTGTTATCATGCCGTAGCGGTCACTTACAAGCATCCCGTTACGCTTTATGCGTGTAAGGTTTGCCTGTGTATCGTAACTGTAAGATGTGGAGAAATCCATTTCCGGTATTGTCTCGGATGAAAATCTGGCTTCCGTCAGGAAACCGAGGGTATTGTATGAAAAATCATATTTCCCCATGTATTCTCCAATATCAGATGTTTTTGAAATGATTCTGCCGCACCAGTCAGCTGCAATGCCATTGCTTCCGTAGGCAAGTTTCTGTCTGAACATCGGCATCGACCATTCAGTCAGCGCACCGCGTATATTATGACTTACAGTCTTGGTAAGTGATTCTCCGTTGTAACTCGTAGAACCGATATTGCCTACAAGGTCAAGATTATTTTCGACTATCGCGATATGTCTTTCACTATTATTTGTGTCATATGTTTTCGTCGAAAGAATACGACCGAAAGGATCATATTTATAGTCCGTAGTATATGACAGCTTAACGTCACCGGTCAAAGAAATAGTCTCTTTTGCAGGAAGACCCGAGACGGTGGGCTCGATTCTCGATAGAAGCCGGGTTCCGTCGGGGAAAACAGACTCCTGACTGACAAGGAAGCCGCCAGTTTTATAACGCAGGATTGTCAAGAGTCTTTCGTCAGATTCACCCTCGGCGCCTGTGTTCCCGGATATTGCTGCAAGCACGCCGGTCTGCATGCCGTTATTGGCAGAATATGCTTCGTTGTCAGCAGAAGCAAACCCCGCAGGCAGAAAAGCTGTATTGTCATGATACATCGCCGTCAACAATCGGGCATCAGATAAAACCGGCACGTTCCCTTCTGCTGACAAAGTATAGCCGGAACCCAGAAATCCCTCTCCGATTTTTGCTGTAAGAGTCGCAGTGACCGATGTGGAGACAGAGCCGTCAGCCCTTGTCCATAGAGATGGTATATCCTTGCATGTTCCGTTCAGCACCTCACGTCCCAGCCCATCGCGGACAGAGAAAAAACAACGGTTTGCCGCTGCGAGATTACCGTTGCGGCAGAAGGCTATTCGTCCTTCCGAATCGTAGGCATAATATTCATATCCGCATCCCGGCTTTTTCTTAGATTTAAGTCTCAAGGCTTTGTCATAAGTGAACATGAAGGCATAGTCATCAATTGCAGACTCCTCGGACAGCAGCCATGACGAATCTGATGCATTGAGTCTCGCGGAAGCCTCGGGAGGAAGAATGACAAGAGGATTTCCCCAGAGGTCAGATACAGTATAGGTGTCGGCGTAATTGCCGGTCGATATAACCTTCCTTACAAGTATTGTATTTCCGACAGCATCGGAAAATGTCAGAGTTTTCACACCGTTGCCGTCGGTCAACGCAATGCAATCGAGTTCACCGTCTGAATAAACACCTGATGACCTGAGGTATTTACCGTCGCAGGAATAACGAATCACCCGATATTCCCCGCTCCGGTATCTGGAACACAGCTTTTCGGTCGTTGCAGGATGTTTGCTGAAATCATAGCCTTGAAGAGTTGTCCCGGCAGGTGCAATGTCCGCAGATGCCCGATATGTCATTCCTTTGAAAGCATGACTGTCTGAATAGTGAATTGATGCGGCTGCCTCAAAAGGGAAATCAGACAAAAGAGCCTCGTCCGCACTTACCGAGGGCAGGGGATTCCATTCCCTTGCAGTGCGGAGAAGTGCATCATGTGAATATCCGGTGCTTACATTTCCGGAGGATCCGTAATTCTTCATCTCCTTGATACGTGGCAACCCGAATCCGTTGTGATATGTGGCGGTTTCCGCAAATTCACCGATCGTATCCGTTGTGCCGTTGAGAAGGGTTGATTCCGTTATATAATTGTTCCCGTCCGAACAAAAGAGACCGTAATCATATTCTTTAACCACTTTGCCGTCATTCCAGGTTTCCGACATGAGTCTGCTTCCGGCATAACTGTAGCAAGTCGTTGACCCGTCAGGAGCGACAATCGAAGAGCAACCGACCAGCGGTTCGTGAGTATATCTTGTTTTAAGCGACAATATGCCATCGGTGGATTCCGCTGAAAACATAAGATCTTCGCTTCCTGCTGTTGTTCCCCATTCAAACCTGTTGAGAGGCTTACCCATTTCTTTTATTCCGGTGGGTTTTCCATAAGGTGAATAACCTGTTATCAATTGTCTGTCCATTACTGCTCCAAAAGGAGAATGGAGATATGCGGCAGTTTGCCGGTAGACGGAGCCGAAACAGGAATATTCCGTGTTGACTGCTATCGTGTCTCGTCTGTCGGCAATCCATACTTCGAGGACAGGAAGAGTCTTCTGTCCGGATGCAGATATTTTTTCGAACAGACTGCTGCTGATATTGGAAGACACAGCAGTGTAGTGTTCTATTGTTTTTCCGCCTTCGGCATGTCGGTAACCCACGTATAGTCTCAGTCCTGTAGCCATGGTTATTGTGTCCGAACCAAATGGGTTATGGACGGTCTCGCCTGTGACAATTACAGGCAGATCCGGCAGATTCCCCATTGCTTTCAAAACGGGACGGTGTGAGGGTTCCCGCTCTGAGTAAAGATGTCTGGTAGTGGCTGTGCGGGTAATGCCATTTGCAAAATATCGCGTAGTGGCAACAGAATCGAGTTGATGGCTGAAATGAGTGAGTGAAATGTCGGCAAACGAGAAATCCGAGGTCGATTGCCAGTCCCACTTTCTCATGCCATAGACATTGATAATGTCGCGTACTGCCGCTTCATGGAAAAATCCTGTCTGCAATGATGCGGAGTCTACAGTATTATAATAATATTCTTCTCTCTGGAGTGGCGTATATTGTCCATTGCGAAACTCGTAATCCATTTTTTCAACAAGTAAAGGCATTGCTCCGGATATTTCCTCGAATCCACCGCTGATGATGCCGGCTGAATTCAGCGCACGGCTGACTCCTGCAGGAACCCCCTCTGCGGGTAACATTATGTTTTTTAAATATCTTGCGGTTTGATTGCCGAACCGAGGCTGTTGCGCGGTGTTGAAATTCATTCGGCACTTTGAAAGGTCGTATTTACGCACATACCGAATCTTTGTCCCTATTCCGGTGCCGCTTATGTGTTCGGTCACTTCGCCATAACGAATTGTCGCACGCTCTATCGGGAATCCGGGTAATCGCGAATGATCCAGAAATGATATACATGTGGAATTATTGTCGGAAACAGCCACCGGTGTTATCGGAACACCTCGGGTTTCGCCAGACAATACGGTGAATGCCGAAATAATATCGATCTTGCTGAAATCGACATCGCTTTCTGCCCCTGAGTATGTAAGTTCCCTTATGCGTGTTATGTATCCTCCCTTATCAGTGTCTGTTATCTTGCAGAGTCTTATCCCGATCGGGATTTCGATTGTGAACGAATCATCGTTTTTCGCTACATATATTTTAATGGAATCAGACGGTTCGAATTCATATTCCGTAACGAGTCCAAGTGCGTTTGTATGTGATTTCAAAGTTCTTGCATTCGCAAATTGCGGGTCAAAAGCAGCTTTCTCATTGATTTTCCCGGTATTGAAATCTATGATTGCTCTTCCGGGAGTAGCTTTGCTGCTGCCGAAACCGAATAAGTCTTTCCCGAGCGTGATGTCAGGATGGTTGTAGCTGAACTTGTGACAATCAAGCATCGCCCCTCCGCTTCTGATTTCGATTGCATGAAGAAGAGAAGGCGTAGCCTGATAAGATGTGATTTCAAAGGTTATGTCGCGTATGCAGCTTCTGTCCGGTGCAAGAACTTTTATTGACTCAAGTTTTTCAGGGATGTCATCGGCAAAGGAAATCGCGCGTTTGGAATGCCGGAACTCCAATGTGGCTGTGCGTGATATTATGCGCCTGAGAATCTTCTGGTCATGGAATGTTGTAACACTGCCTGCAATGCTGTTCATGCCTGAATCGTAGGAGACAACGGTATGGGGAAATTCGTTTGAACGGTTTGTGATCGAGAACGTTCCGCTTGTCGCACTTTCTTTTCTCATCCACGGCGATATTGTGTCATATTCAAATGTGAGAATTTCGCCTTGCGGAGATATTACATAACTCAGATGCCAGGTTGATACAGCATTGAAATATCTGTCATTTCTTACAGGTGTAGTCAGACCTCCGGGGTTGTATATATAGTCAATGTGTTCCCGTTCTGTGAACACATAACGTGTCCCATCCGGAGATGTTACAGCGAAATCTCTTACGCCGTCTTTGCTTTCCCCTGTGAACTCAATGGTGTTGTTGCTGCGAGGTGTCTGGATAATAGCCCCGTCTTTTATTACAAATGAGCCGCTGCCGGCAGCGCAGACATAGCTGTATCTGTCAAGCTCTGCATCATTTTTATGATTTTCAAGGTCAATGAAATAGGAATGTCCGTCCGTGCCGCTGTTGATTTTTTGTGTATTTCTGATTTCAACAGGCTGTTTCTCATCAGGCATTCCTATGATGGTGCGCGCCACGCAGCCACCTCCGGACAGGTTCCATCCGAGTCCGGTCCATCCTGCACGTTCGTCAATGCGATATCCTGATATGCGGTACCGCATTGATATGGATGTGAGGATGTCTCCAGCCGTCCATTCGTATAACGGAATCGAGAGTGCCGCCATACCTTCGGAATATGATATTTCCTCATCTAAATGCCGTAGCATAGCCGCAGCCTCAGGCGAAGGTTGAGCCACAAGTTCAGGGAGAGACACAGGCGGTCTCCAGTCATCGCTCATCCCGGGCAGAGAACTGATGATTCCGATTGTAACCGATATGACAGTTCTGACGTTCATTGCCTTATGATAAATGTTGATGAATGTCTGAGTTCTCCGCAGATTATGCTTATTACATATTCGCCTGGCGGAAATGCGGATATGTCTGTCACATATATGCCTGTATCAAAATGATCCGCAATCATGCACTTTCCGGATGTGTCACATATCAAAAGATCAGACTCCTCGGGAGCTTCGATATAAATTCTATCTTTGGAGATTGAAGTATCTATCTCGCGCCTTACTATGTGGTTTTCACTTGATTTATCCATAATTTTTGGAGTCGGGTTATTTATGTTGTTTTCATTACATAAATTCCCGTATGTATTCTCATTCAATTCGCGCGGAAAACATGTTGATTGGCATATGACCACCGTGTCTCCCATAGCTGATACGGTCTCGCGGCGGGATGCGGCGGCATATGGTCTGAATACAGATGTGCCGAACCATATTGTTTCCGTTTCTGTAGTTTCTGAGAGCGGTGCATTGCAGATGGAATCTTTATTATTGTTTCGATATCTTGAGTATGTGATATTAAGTTCGATCGCATTGCAATTTTTGATGGTGTCGCCGTCTGCAAGTATCAGCGACATGCCGCGATATGTCCGGATTAGTGAATGCCCTTTGTCTGTGTAGACAAACGACATGTCTCTACGTGTTCGGGAAAAATAAGGAATTGCGCCGTTGCCATATGAAGCAACGTCAAGATCGAGTATGAAGTCTCTTTTTTCCCTTGCGGATTCTTTGTGGCATATGAACGATGAAACTGAAGAAATCAGGTATTCAAACCATTCTTTGTTCCGATGAACTATGACTGTGGCTGAATCAGGCATGAAATGTCTCCATTCGGAGAATTCCCCGTAGCGTGTTATGTCAGAAAAATCCGCAGATGAATCGGCAGCGATATAAATGCCATTCAGACAGAAGCCTTTGGCTGATTCGTAGGGAATATTGACCAAGGGGGATGTCATGGCGCATGTTATCAGTGTCAAGACCGATAGCAGGCAACCTGTTGTCAACCCTCGTTTCATGAAAGTTTGGTTTGGTTTGCCGTCAAATATAATAGATTTTATTGTTATATGCAAATAAAAGTGGTCATTTTGTTATAAAATGACCACTTTGGCTGTAAATATGGCGGTAAATATCTTATTCGTTACAGTTTTTTGATGATGCGTGATACGCATTCGAAAGTTTTTTCGGGTGCTTTGTTCCAGAAATCAACGTATTGCGATACGTTTTCCGCTGCGCCCGGGGTGTCGCTCATTACCCGTATTATCGCAAACGGGATTCCGCAGCGCGTACAGGTCTGGGCGATAGAGGCGGATTCCATGTCGACGGCAAGCGCCTGTGGAAATCTGCCCTTTATTTCTTCAACTTCTTTCTTTTCATGTATGAACTTGTCGCCACTGCAGATGAGACCGAATCTGACGTTGTCGTTATCTTTGAAAAGTGTCTTTCCGGCGTTTATTATCTTTTCATCCGGTGTTAGTATCGCCTTGAAACCATCTGCCGCGCCATATTCCGTGCCGGGTCCGCACCATACGTCATGGTATGCCACACTGTCGGCGATGAGCACTGAGCCGATGCCCAATGAGCCGTCTACACCTCCAGCGACACCTGAGTTGATGACAATATCCGGTCTGCGGTCGCATATGAGTCTATAGGTGTTGAGCGCGGAATTGACTTTGCCGATACCGCATTTCCCGGCGATAACTTCCTTGTCTCCGATTCTTCCGGCATAGTATCTGTTTTCACCTATGTTGAATTCTTCTCTGTCGGGCATCTGGTTGAGGAGCAGTCCAAGCTCTTTGTCCATTGCCACCAAAATTGCAATTCTAAACATCTGTCTGCTTAAATTTGTTAATTGTGCAAAATTAATTAATTTTGTCGGGATATAACCCACTGAGCTATGAAAACTATAAAAATATGGAACGATGCTCCTTCTGAAAAGCAGCTTGCGGATATTTGCCGCGGGATTGAGGATGGAGCAGTGGCAATCATGCCGACCGACACGTTGTATGGCATATGCTGCGATGCTCTTAATGTAAAGGCAATCGAGAGGATATGCCGTCTCAAAGGTATAAATCCGGATAAATCAAATCTTTCAATAGTGTGTGCCGATATATCCATGGCGGCGGAGTTTTCAAAGATTGACGACCGGGTGTTCCGTCTGCTGAAAAGCAATACGCCCGGTCCGTTTACATTTTTGTTAAAATCAGCCTCCGCTCTGCCGAAGGTCTTCAAAGGACGCAAGACTGTGGGAGTGAGAATCCCGGATTGCGATACGATCAGAATGGTAGTGGAGCGTCTGGGTCATCCGCTTCTTACGACTTCCATAGAGTATGATGGCGACGACTATGCCGTAAGTGCGGAGCTTATTGCGGAGAGCTATGACAACAGGGTTGACTTTATGGTGGAAGGTGAAGACGGTGGTCTTATACCGTCAACTATTGTAGACTGCACAGGAAACGATCTTGAAATAATAAGGGAAGGAAAGGGGGAGCTCGCGTAAATCATGCATATTGCAAGACAACAATTGAAAAACTCGATGCTTCCGATTGCAATGGTCGGCGGCGCGGTCTTTTATAAGTGGATGGGATATCTCACTTTTCTTTCTCCTTATCTGATATTCCTGATGTTGTTTATCACATATTGCAAGCTTCAGTTCCGCGATTTCAAGCCGCGGAAGGAGCATGTCGTGTTGCTGACAGTGCAGATGGTTTTGTCTGCCGTCATATACCTTGTCTTGTCGCCGTTGAACCATATAGTGGGAGAGGGGATATTTATCTGTGTTTTTATCCCTACCGCCACGGCTGCACCCGTAATTACATCAATGCTTGGAGGCAGTATCTCATTCGTGGCGACGTATTCGTTGCTCTGCAATGCTTGCATAGCCGTGGCTGGTCCTGTGGTGCTCGCCGCGATAGGTGATAATCCTGATATGACTTTCCTTAAATCATCATTGCTTATATGCTCCAAAGTGTTCCCGCTTATAATAGGGCCTCTGGCGTTGGCAATGATATTGCGTTATCTTGTGCCCCGGCTGCATTCGAAGGTAGTTAGCCATCAGAGTCTGTCATTCTATATGTGGGCAGTATCGTTGTTCATAATCGTAGGCAGTTGTGTGAGTTTTACAATCCGAACATGGGATGAAAAACAGCTTCCTGCTGTTGTGATGCTTGTTGCCGGGGCTTTGGCAGTCTGTCTTCTTCAGTTTTACATCGGACGGAAAATAGGCGCGAGGTTTAATGACAGAGTATCAGGCGGGCAGAGTCTCGGACAGAAGAATACGGTGCTTGCCGTGTGGCTTGCCATGACCTATATGACACCGATTGCTTCTATCGCGCCTGCGGCATATATAGCGTGGCAGAACATTGTCAACTCCTGGCAATTGGTTAAAAAGTCTTCGGTAAAAACGGATTGTTGATTATCTGTCGCTGCAGTTTCCGTTATTTTTGTCGACAGCATTGCATTTGTCGGAAAGAACGCAACCGCAGCATGATTTCCGGCTTTTGTTTTTAACGCGCTTTATGAATCTGACTACAAGCCATGTCAAGGCTGCCAGGATTATAATGGCGACTGTTGTATATTGAATTGCAAGGTTTCTGTCCATTCAAACAATTATTTTTTAGGGTTGACAGACGATGTCTTGTCTTTCTTGTTATCTTTTTTAACAACAGTGTCGTTCTGTTGTTCGGCAATAATCTGTCTGTTGGAATTATCCTTAAGAACGGACATGACGATTTCCGAAATCATTTGCTTGAGCTGCGAAATGAATTCAGGCGCGCTGTATTCTCCATGCTCTATCTGGCGCAGTCTTCCCTCCCAGATGCCTGTGAGTTTGGCGCTTTTGAGCAATTCTTCCTGAATGACGGAAATTAGTTC
>CAMWMW010000018.1 GCA_947175455.1 uncultured Porphyromonadaceae bacterium
GGCGTATTCCTCCGACATTCATTATCGACATGTCTACCTGCGGGAAATCACCGGTTGCCGAACGGATGCTGTCGGCTATATGTCGTCCGAAATCCAAACCGAAATCAGCGGTCCAGTTCGGGTAGGCGCCGGTGCGTTCGCTGTTCGACATATCCTGCAGACTCCATGCCACTATGTTGGAGTTTACCGAATCAACGGCGTGTTTGAAAGGCGCGAGAAAACGTTCGATGTTCTTGTCGTATGCATCGGGTGAGAAACGGTCGGTCACAGGAATATATTCGTAATCGAACTCCTTGTCCTTTATGTCGTCGAGGTCGATCCTGATATATCCCACATTCCTGCCGTATTTTCCGGTCTGTGTCACCAGCACCGGCTTGCCTGCGGCATTGTTGATCCAGTACGGTGTTGCCTCGGGAGTGGCGGGATCTACAAACGTATGCGAATGACCGCCTATTATGATGTCTATGTCCTTGCTGCGGCGAGCCATTTCCATATCCGAGGCTTTGCCGGGAATAGCTTCGTATCCGATGTGTGTCACAGCCACGACAAGGTCACAATTCTCCTTGTCGCGCAGCATGGCGGCAGTCTTGTTTGCCGTCTCTATGGCATCGAGATACTTCATTCCTTCGTAATTCTCTTTCGATATAAGGCTTTCCGGATCTACATTTATGCCAAAGAAACCGATTTTCTTTTTCCCGACTTTCTTGATAACATATGGTTTGAAAAGTCCTCTGGCGGGGGTATTGCTGAAATCGTAGTTTGCCGAGAGACGTGTGGCTTTTACATCTTTCCAGTATTTGGCAAGTTCCTCAAGTCCGTTGTCAAACTCATGGTTGCCGAGAATCCTGATGTCATAATCCATCATGTTGAAAATCGGGTATTCCACATCACCTTTGAAATATTTGAAATAGAGTGTTCCCTGTACCATGTCGCCGGCATCGACGAGTATGACATTCTTTTCCGCCTTGCGCACGGAGTCTATAATCGCTTTGCGCGGGAGTATTCCTCCTCTGCCGTTATTGTCGAAGTCTATGTTTGAATGGGTGTCGTTTGTGGTGAGTATCACGAGATTCTCAGCGGAAGACGCGAATACGCCTGCCGTCAGAAGGAAGAGTGATATAAAAGCTTTCTTCATAGTAATTTGAAATTTATGGCTTCGCTTTAAGTTGAAAATATTAGGGTCTTTAAAGACTTTAAGGACTTTAGGGACTTTAGGGACTTTAAGGACTTTAAAGACTTTAAGGTCTTTAAGGACTTTTAGAGACCTTAAAGACCTTAAATATTATTGAATCAAGTTCTGGGTTTAATATGAGATCAGGTCTTCTCCGGTCATGTCTTTGGGCTTGGGAAGTTCCATGAGTTTGAGCAGAGACGGAGCCACGTCTGCCAGAATGCCGTCTTTCACCTTGGCGTCTTTGTGGGAGCCGATGTAGATGAAAGGCACAGGATTCAGAGAGTGTGCCGTGTTCGGGGTGCCGTCCTCGTTGAGAGCATGGTCGGCGTTGCCGTGGTCGGCGATGATGATGGTCTCATAGCCATGTTTCTTGGCTGCCTCCACTGTTTTCTCGACGCATTTGTCGAGAGTGGCGATAGCTTTCTCGATTGCCGAATACACACCTGTGTGTCCTACCATATCGCCGTTGGCGAAGTTCACGACGATAAAGTCGTATTTCTCGCTGTCGATCTGCTCTACGAGTTTGTCGGTCACTTCCGGCGCGCTCATTTCCGGCTGCAGGTCATAAGTGGCTACCTTCGGCGAGGGCACAAGGATGCGGTCTTCGCCGGGGAACGGTTCCTCCTTGCCTCCGTTGAAGAAGAATGTCACGTGTGCGTATTTCTCAGTCTCGGCTATGTGAAGCTGTTTCTTACCTTCTCTTGAAAGGAATTCACCCAAAGTGTCGGGCACGTCCGATTTGGTGAAGAGGATATGCACGCCCTTGAATGAATCGTCATAGGGAGTCATGCAGTAATACTGTAGATCCGGTATCGGATTCATTCCGTCTTCAGAATGCTGTGTGAGCACAGTGGTGAGTTCCTTCGCACGGTCATTTCGGTAATTGAAGAAAATCACCACGTGTCCTGCACCGATGCGGCCGTCCACACGATCGTTGACTATCGGCTTGATAAACTCGTCGGTAACGCCCTCTGCATATGATTCTTCCACAGCCTTGACCATATTGTCGGCGTGCTTTCCTTCTCCGTAAACGAGCAGGTTGTACGCATCCTTGACGCGTTCCCAGCGGTGGTCGCGGTCCATTGCGTAGTAACGACCCACCACACTGGCGATTGTTCCCGCGCTCTGTTTGCAGTGGTCCTGGATTTCCTGAAGGAATCCGGCACCGCTTTTGGGGTCGGTGTCACGACCGTCCATGAAGGCGTGGATGAACACCTTGTCCAGACCGTAAGCCTTCGCGGTGTCGCAAAGAGCGTAGAGATGACCTAAAGAGGAATGTACGCCTCCGGCAGATGCCAGACCCATGAAGTGGATGGGCACACCGTTTTTCTGGGCATATGTGAATGCGTTCTTGATTTCCTGATTCTCTGCGAATGAACCGTCTGCTATGGCGCGGTTGATTTTTACGAGATCCTGATAGACCACGCGCCCCGCACCGATGTTGAGGTGTCCTACCTCGGAGTTGCCCATCTGTCCGTCAGGCAGACCGACGTTTTCTCCGCTTGCCTGAAGCTGAGAATGGGGATATTCAGCCACGAGGCTGTCCATGTAGGGAGTGGGGGTGTTGAAGATGACATCGTCTTTTTTGTGGTCACCGATGCCGTATCCGTCGAGGATAATCAGTAATGCTTTTTTAGACATGATATATAGTTTTCTTTTCTTACTTTCCGACCCTTTGCGGGCATGACGGGAGAGTATATGAACCCTCCTTGAGATATAACGCAAAATTAGCTATTTTTTCTCAAAATAACAACCCGCCCTGAAAAAGGACGGGTTGCATATCCGTTTTACGGGGAGAAAATCAGTTGTTCTCCTTGTTTTTCTTGACATAGCGCTCTTTGATGCGTGCTTTCTTACCTGTGAGGTTGCGGAGGTAATAAAGTTTCGCACGGCGCACTTTGCCGTATTTCATAACTGTGATAGACTCGATGAAAGGAGATTCCATCGGGAAGATACGCTCAACACCGATACCGTCTGAAATCTTGCGTACAGTGAAACGCTTCTTGTCGCCCTGACCGTTGATTTTGATCACAACGCCGCGATACTGCTGGATACGCTCCTTGTTACCCTCTTTGATACGATATGCCACAGTCACTGTGTCACCGGGGCCGAATGAGTCGAATTCTTTCTTGGGAGTGGCAAATGCCTCCTCTGCAATTTTGATTAAATCCATTTTTGTTATGACGTTTAAATTATTTGCAATGTAAATAAGCTTCTTTCCGGAAAGCGGGGGACAACCCCTTGAAACACACCTTTGCGTGGCTGTTCTTTATCCCGTCTTATCAGAGATTGCAAAACCGACTGCAAAATTACAACTTATTTTTTAATTATGAAAGTTTTTTGTTAATTTCGCTAAAGTTTCTGTCTGAACTCTGATATCAAAGACTCTCTATGAGGAATAAACCAATGAATCCGCATATGACACCTTCAATAAACGCAGGGGGACGTCTGCTTTCTTTTGACGTGCCGAAAGTGATGGGAATTGTGAATGTGACTCCCGACAGTTTCTATAGCGGCAGCCGTGTTTCCGGAAGCAAGGCGATTGCGGAGCGCGTGGCAGTCATGCGAGAGGAGGGTGCGGACATTCTGGATATAGGTGGATATTCCTCGCGTCCGGGAGCGGAAGATGTCTCGCCGGAGGAGGAATATTCCCGCCTTGCCTCGGGTCTTGAGGCTATACGTTCCGTCTGGCAGGAGGCGATAGTGTCGGTAGATACTTTTCGCGCTGAAGTTGCCCGGCGGTGTGTCGAGGAGTGGGGAGTCAGTATTGTCAATGATATCGGCGGCGGCACTCTTGACCCGGCGATGTGGGACACTGTGGCGGATCTGCGGGTGGCATATGTCCTGATGCATATGCGGGGAACTCCGAAGACGATGGGGACTATGACCGAATACAACGATGTCTCTGCCGATACACTGACAGATCTTGCGTTCAGGATTGCCAAGCTGCGTTCGAAAGGTGTGTCGGATGTGATAATAGATCCCGGTTTCGGATTTGCCAAGACCATGGAGCAGAATTACCGTCTTCTTGCCGATCTCCGTGAATTCCGTATTACCGGCGCTCCCGTGCTTGCCGGAATCTCAAGGAAAACCATGATATGGAAGCCTTTGGGTATCACCCCGGATGATGCCGCCAACGGCACAACGGCACTCAATACGGTCGCCTTGCTCAATGGCGCGGACATTCTGCGTGTGCACGATGTCCGCAATGCGGTAGAGACTGTGAAGCTCATGGAAATGTTAAAAAACGATAAATAATGCTTTCTTTCGGAATCAAGGATATAGTGGATATACTGATAGTGGCGCTGATGCTCTACTATCTTTACAGGCTGATGAAAAACAGCGGCACTCTGTCGCTCTTTTACGGCGTTCTCGCGTTTATCGCCATCTGGGTGATCTCTTTCGAGATATTCAACATGCGCCTCACCGGCACGATAGTCGACAAGTTCATGAGCATAGGTCTCATTGTCCTTGTGATTCTGTTTCAGGATCAGATCAAACGTTTCCTTATAGATATAGGCAGCCGGGGAAGATGGACAGTGTTCCGGAAGTTATTCCGTCATCATGAGGAAAATGAGGAGCAGGAGCATTCGCGTGTGATGAGTGTTGTCTATGCCTGCATGTCTATGGCGAAATCCAAGACGGGCGCGCTGATTGTTTTCCAGCGCAAGGTGCCTCTTACGGATTATGAAAACACCGGCGACATCATAGATGCGGATATCAACGTGCGTCTTATAGAGAACATCTTTTTCAAGAACTCCCCGCTGCACGACGGCGCGATGATAATCGCCGACCGCCGCATCAAGTCGGTAGGTTGCATTCTTCCGGTGAGCCACGACATGAACATTCCGAAGAACCTCGGTCTGCGTCACCGTGCGGCTTTGGGTATGAGTCAGGTCACTGATGCTATCTGTGTCATAGTCAGCGAAGAAACAGGGGGGATCTCCGTTGCCCGCGATGGCTCGCTAAGCGTGAAGATCTCCCCGATGGATCTTGAGCATATCCTGTCTTCTGCCTTGAAATGACTGACTTTGCCTTGAACTTGAATGACAGATGCCGACAAGTCGACAGGCATCTGTCAGAAGGGCACCGGACTCTCGCCTGGTCCCGGCATTATGTCGGGCATCGGTGAAGAGAATGAGCTTCCCGAAGAGGGTCCGAATGTAAAGCCGTCAGAGCCGAAAGAGTCGCCTCCCGGTTTTTCTTCCTGAGATTCGGAATTCATTCTTGATTCGAGACGGCGTGTGGTGCCGACCTCGTCAAGAGTCTCGCGCATCATCTGATAACCCTCCTCCCAGTTTTCGAATCTTGCGAATTTAGAGACGAAGCGGAGGTCGACCGTGCCTACCGCGCCGCTTCGGTGTTTGGCTATGATAAGCTCCGCCTTGCCACGTATGTCGTTTCCTTCGGCATCTTCCGTGCTCCGTGTGTAATATTCCGGACGATGGATGAAACATACCATATCCGCATCCTGCTCGATGGCTCCCGATTCACGCAGGTCTGAGAGCACAGGACGTTTGTCTTCGCGTGTTTCCGTGCTTCGGTTAAGCTGCGAGAGCGCTATAATCGGAATATTCAGCTCTTTGGCGAGTGCCTTCAGAGATCGGGAGATTGTAGACACCTCCTGCTCGCGGCTTCCGAATTTCATGCCGGTCGCGTTCATAAGCTGGAGGTAGTCGATCATTATCATTTTCACACCGTGTTCCCTGACGAGTCTTCTTGCCTTTGTGCGCAGCTCGGTTATTGAGAGCCCCGGAGTCTCGTCAAGATAGAGCGGTGCGCCATATACCCCGCGGAGACGTGTGTTCAGGCGGTTCCATTCCTCGTCGGTCAGATTGCCAGCCTTGATTTTCTCACCCTCAAGATCCGCCACGTTACTGAGCAGACGTTTAAGAAGCTGTACGTTTGCCATCTCAAGGGTAAATATAGCAATCGGAATGCTGTAGTCCACCGACATGTTTTTTGCCATCGAGAGCACAAACGCTGTCTTACCCATTGCGGGACGGGCGGCGATGATGATAAGGTCCGATGCCTGCCATCCGGAAGTCATCTTGTCGAGACCGTGATATCCTGTCTGGAGTCCGGAGAGACCGCTTTCGGCGTTGGCGGCTGTCTGTATCTGTTCTATGGCAAGGTTGATGACCGGGTCGATCTGTGTGACTTCCCTCTTGAGATGAGTCTGGGAAATCTCGAAAAGCTGTCCTTCAGCCGCCTGCAGGAGATCATCTACGTCATTGCTCTCGTCGAAAGCGTCAGCCTCGATTTTCGAAGCAAAAGATATAAGCCGTCTCGCAAGATATTTCTGAGCTATTATCTTGGCGTGATATTCGATATTTGCCGCCGAATAGACGCGTGCGGTAAGTTCCGTTATATGCACCGCGCCTCCTACGTTCTCAAGCTCGCCGTTCTGGCGCAGCTGTTCGGTCACGGTCATCATGTCGATGGGACGCTGGTTGAAACCGAGCGTGCATATCGCGTCATATATCTTGGCATTGACCGGATCGTAGAAAGCATCGGGAGTGAGGATGTCGCTTACGTTCATGTAAGCGTCCTTTTCAAGCATAAGGGCACCGATCACAACCTCTTCGAGGTCAGTGTCGCGGGGAGGAAGTTTTCCGGTAGGATCCTGGCGGATCGGTTCATATGCAGGTCTTTTCTTATATCTTTGTTGTTGTTCGGGCATAATTATGTATGATATATATTAAACGGTTTCTACATATCAATGTGTTTTATCGGCTACATTATCACAAGGCGTTTATGCCTAAAGCCAGTGTCAGCCACAGCGACAGTGCGAACATCAGCATCGCCGTCTGTCCGAGCACGGGGTTCAGCCGGGAGCCTTCGAGATGGGTCAGTTTCACCCATAGCATATAGTGCAGGTTGGCATAGAGCAGCGCGCCTGCCTGCCATACCAGAGGCATCCGGGAGATAGTGGCAAGGACGATGAGAACTGTCGCGGCTATTCCGTTGATGAAATATACATTTCCCATGACCTTTCTTCCAAAAATCACGGCTGTTGTCTTTTTGTTCACGGCACTGTCATCGTCGGCGTCACGGTAGTTGTTTACGATAAGCACATTGGCTCCCATCAGTCCTATTGCCACCGACACCGGAAGCGCCACAGGGAGTATCATCCAGGACTGTGCCTGCACATAAGCCGTAAGCGTAACCGGCACTATGCCGAAAAAGACAATCACCGCCACTTCTCCGAGACCGTGGTGTGACAGAGGGAAAGGACCTGCCGAATATGCCATCGCGAAGACTGCTATCGCCGCCCCTGCGGCAAGGAGCCACCATCCCCCCCAGATGATGAGCGTGCATCCCACGGCACATGCGGATGCGAGCAATGCCAGTGTTGCCACAAGCATTGCGCGTGGCGAAATGTCACCTTCGGTCACACCCCTGCGGAAACCTTCGCGCCCCTTGCGGTCGAGTCCTTTCTTGAAATCGAAATATTCGTTGGCGAAATTCGATGCAATCTGCGCCATGACTGCGAACAGAAGGCATATCGTGAAAGGAAGCGGTCTGAAGCAATGGTAATATGCAGCGCATCCTCCGCCGGCAACGACGCCGGCAACGGACACCGGGAGTGTGCGAAGCCTCATTGCCTCTATCCATGCTTTTGATTTGCGACTCATTTCCTGTTGTTCTCCATATAGTTTATGAAACGGGAAGACACATCTTCCATTCTTTTGTAGTCGAGCAGGTCATTGACAATATCCGGAAGCGCGTCATAACCATACTGAAGTCCGGCGAGTCCCATGGCAAGCGCGGCGTTGGTGTCGGCATCACCTCCGGCGTCCACTATACGGTGCAGCACTTCCTCGGCGGAAGTGCAATGCCATATCGCCCACAACGCGGAAGCCATTGTCTTTCTTGCGAACCACAAGGAATTCTCGTCATCAATCTCCAGATCTTCAAGCGCACCCTCGTGGGCTATCTCAAGATATTTGAGAGTGCGGGGGTCTATCATGTTTGCGATTTCCACCAGTTGTGCGTAATCCGCGGTTTTTCCGGTGCGCAGGAGGGAATCTGCCATGACCGCCGTGATCGCGCTGCATGCGCTGCAGCGGGTGTCATCATGAGTGATTGCGGAAATATCCACGGCATTGTCGATCATATGCGGCTTTCCCAATATGCCAATTACTATGGCACGCGGCAGAGATTCGTTAGATGCTCTGTATACACCGTTGTTTTTCCATATTCTGTGTGTCACTTCTTTGGGATGCTCGATCCAGTCCTCTTCTGCAAAAAGGGAGTGATAGAAATCCGTCACGTCTGTAGGATTCTCCCCGCACCATTTTTTCAGTCTTGCCGCGAAATCACTCAGATGCAGTTTCCCTTTCTCCATTATTGATTCGGCGAGCATGATCACTATCTGGGTGTCGTTGGTCCATTCTCCCCGTTTCCACATGCATCTGTGACCGTCGCGTATAATCTGCGAGAAGTGTCTCAACCCTCCGGGATAATAATATCTTACCTCCTCGGAAGACATGAATTCGGTACCGAGTCCGAGCGCGTCTCCGAGCGCTATGCCGAAAAACGCACCTTTTATTTTGTCTCTGAAGTCCATTAAGATTCAAATAAGTCCATTAAGAAAATAGTGTAAAGTCATCTGCGCAATTTCTTGAAAAAGGATTGCATCAGTTCCCGGCATTCCTCCTCAAGCACACCCGATGTTATTTCAGTCTTCGGGTGTATCGGCGAACGTCCGGGTGAATAGTAAGAGAAGAATCCGCGTTTTGTGTC
Organism: uncultured Porphyromonadaceae bacterium; assembly: GCA_947175455.1. Classification (GTDB taxonomy): domain Bacteria; phylum Bacteroidota; class Bacteroidia; order Bacteroidales; family Muribaculaceae; genus Lepagella. Next base: position 8,924 of record CAMWMW010000018.1, read on the forward strand.
AGGCGCGCCATAAACGATGCGGCCGATCTGGCTCCAGCCCAGCGCGCCGGCGCACATCGGGCATGGCTCCACCGTGACGTAGAGCGTGCAGTCTGGAAGATATTTTCCGCCCAGATACTCCGCAGCCGAGGTGATCGCCTGCATTTCCGCATGAGCCGTCACATCGTTCAGAGCCTCCGTGCGGTTGTGAGCCCTGGCTATGACCTTGCCGTTTACGGTTATCACCGCCCCGATAGGTATTTCTCCCGCCTCGTATGCCTCTGCGGCTTCGGCAAGTGCAAGTCTCATATAATATTCATCGGTCTGTCCGAACATATTCAGGATTCTTTTCAAAATTGTTTTTTATAAGTTCTGCAACATCCGCCATCAGCCAGCGCGGGGTCGATGTGGCTCCACATATCCCTATCGAGTCCGCACCCTCAAGCAGGCTCATGTCCAGCCCTGAGCCGTCGCTCACGAGATATGACCTTGCGTTTACTTTGCGGCATTCCTCGAAAAGCACCTTGCCGTTGGAGCTTTTGGCTCCGCTGACGAAGACAACGGCATCGTGTGATGCCGCGAATTCGCGAAGTTTGGAAAGCCGGTTTGCCACCTGACGGCATATGGTATCGAAATATTCGAAACCTCCCGACTTTTTCCTTTTTTTGATTTCTTCGACTATATGACGGAAGCCGTCGAGAGATTTTGTTGTCTGCGAATAAAGCAGGATGTCTCGCGAAAGGTCTACGGAATCAAGATCTTCGGCATTCTGTATTACTATCGCTTCTCCGTTTGTCTGTCCCACAAGACCGTTGACTTCCGCATGCCCCTCTTTGCCGTAGATAAGAATCAGCGGCATTCCGGTTATCTCGCCCGATTCGAGGCGGCGGAGGTTTTCCGCATACGCCTCCTTGATGCGGCGTTGCAGCTGGAGCACCACGGGGCACGTGGCGTCTATCACCCGGATGTTGTTCTTCTCGGCGACAGAATAGGTTGACGGCGGCTCCCCGTGCGCCCTCAGCAGTACTGTGGCGTCTTTCAGTGTCCTGAGTTCCGCGTGAGTGATTGTCATCAGACCGCGAACGCGCAGACGTTCCACTTCCGAGGCGTTGTGCACTATGTCCCCCAGGCAATACAGTGTCCCGGACTTCTCAAGCTGTTCTTCGGCTTTCTCTATCGCGGTGACGACACCGAAACAGAAACCGGAATTGTCATCTACTTCTATCCTCATACAGTTCAAGCAGCCAGTCCATCTGTTGCGGGATCGTCATGTTGTCATTGTCGAGGAGAACGGCGTCATCCGCCTTTCGCAGAGGAGATTCTTTCCTCGTGGTGTCGATACGGTCCCGCTCTTTGATATTTTCGAGCACCTCGTCATATGTGACATTTTCGCCTTTTTCGGTCAGTTCCCTGACGCGGCGGCGAGCTCGTTCCTCTGCCGATGCGTTTACGAACACTTTCATCTCGGCATCGGGGAAAACCGTGGTTCCTATGTCGCGTCCGTCCATCACGATGCCGCGTTCTTTGCCGAATGCCTGCTGC
>CAMWMW010000019.1 GCA_947175455.1 uncultured Porphyromonadaceae bacterium
TTGCCAAGATTCGAGAAGTACTCCTTCTTCTTCCCTCTGCGTGTGTTGTTGATCACATCCTGAGGCCCGTATACATAGTTGGCGGCAACTTTTGTCATGCCGGGTGTGGGGAGTGTTTCTAAAGTAAGATTGTTGTCAGCAACATTAAGACGGGTCATCTTGCTGGCGGATGTGTCAGGAAGCTTTACACTCAGAAGGTTGTTGTGGTTTAGATAAACGGTAGCGTTGTTTGCCACCATGCCGGAAAGGTCTGCTTTTTCCAGACTGTTCCACTGGGCGTTGAGAGTCTTGAGGCTTGTGAACGGAGTCAGATCAAGTTCCGAGATTCCGCAGCCATTGATATTCAGCGTCGCGAGTTTTGTGTTTTTGGAGATATCGAATGTGTCGAACCATCCGAGTTCGGAATATAAGTTGGCGGCAACGTTTAGTGAGGATAGCTCCGGCAGTTTCGACCAGTCTGCGGCAAGAACCTGATTGTTGCCCGCACCGCTGTTAAGTGAGCCGGAGGTTACATTGAAGTTGTTGCTTACAGTTACTCTCTTAAGGTTCGGGTTTTCACCAAAAGTAAGAGAAGTCAGGCGGTTGTCGCTGGCTCTGAGGGTGGTAAGGGCAACACATTTTGATATGTCAAGACTTCCGATGTTGTTATTGTCTAAAACAAGTTCTTTCAGTCCTGCCAGTTGGGAAACGTTGATTCCCTTGATTTTGGCATCTGCATCGTCTGCTTGGGTCCAGTCTGCCGAGAGGTAGTTGATTTTCGATGCGTCGGGAGCATACACCTTGATGGAAGTGCCTGCAATAGTGCCGTCAACTTCGGTGAATACATATCCTGCCGCATCGTAATCGGCAATCGTGACATCCTTGAGAACGCCGTCACCCCAGTCTACCTGTATTGTCGCTCCATCGGTAGCGGAAATCTGGAAAACCATCTTGCTTTCAACCGCAGAGCGGTCTACGGTAAATGTCAAAGCCGGCGTAGCGGCATCATCGGCGAAAGCCGGAGATGCGAATCCCAAGGCTGCCGCCAACAATGAATAAGTAAAGAATTTCGCCATAAGTTATTTATTAAATAGTGGAAATAATTAGCTACCAATCAGTTGTTTGCTGTCTTGTCGGAATGTCGGTTCTCATGAATTTTTATTCATGACAGATGACTTGACGCGCCAAAGATAGTCAAAAGAATGGAGATTCCAAATAAATTATCTTATATTTATTGGATAAATATGCATAATGAATAAAACATGTATAATCGTTGCATTATGTAAGGATAATGAAACAGATTATACATGTTTGCTTTTTTTCAAGAGAAATCCTGTTACATTTGCTGGTAATCCTTGGCGAGACCTCCTGTGCCGGTTTCTTTATATAAAGAGGGGAGATCGTGACCTGTCTCGCGCATTACGTTAACGAGCTTGTCGAAGCTGACGCGATGCACTCCGTCGGAGAATGAGGAATATATGTTGGCGTCGAGCGCGCGTGCCGCGGCATAGGCGTTGCGTTCGATGCAGGGAATCTGAACCAGTCCGCATACCGGGTCGCATGTCATGCCGAGGTGGTGTTCGAGTCCCATTTCTGCGGCATATTCAATCTGCGCCGGACTGCCTCCGAAGAGTTGGTTGGCAGCGGCTGCTGCCATAGCGCAGGCTACGCCCACCTCCCCCTGGCAGCCTACCTCGGCTCCGGATATGGAAGCGTTCTCCTTGACCACGTTGCCGATGAGTCCGGCTGTAGCCAAGGCTCTCAGCACCCTCTCCTCGGGGAGGTCGCGGCTTTTCCACAGATGGTAGAGCACACCGGGCACAACACCGCACGAACCGCATGTCGGTGCTGTGACAATAACGCCTCCCGATGCGTTTTCCTCGCTGACAGCCAATGCGTATGCAAAAGTGAGACCTCGGCTTTTAAGGTTGTCTCTGTAGCCTGTGGCTTTCACATAATATTGCGCTGCCTTGCGTCTGAGGTTTAGCGGACCGGGAAGACGGCCCTCGCGGGTTATGCCTCTCTCCACCGCCGCTTTCATCGCTTCCCACACGTTGTGCAGATAATCCCAGATTTCAGGACCTTCGCACTCCTCTACATATTCCCAATAGCACTTTCCGCTGCGTTCGCAGTATTCAAGGATGTCTGTCATCTTGTTCATCGGATAGATGTCTTCCGATTCAATGTCCGCGTCACCCTCTATTTTTATCGCACCCCCTCCGACGCTGTATACCGTCATATCAAAAAGAGCGTTACCCTCCGGGTCAAGAGCCTTGAAAAGCATGGCGTTCGGATGGTAAGGGAGGAAGATATCCGGTTGCCATATGATTTCCACTTCTTTCCCCGCCTCATGGAAAGTGTCGATAATTGCGACATCGGTCATGTGTCCTTTTCCTGTCGCGGCGAGTGAGCCGTAGAGAACCACCTCGTAGCGCGCCGCGTCCGCCGGTGCGCGGTCAAGAAACTCGGCAGCCGCCTGTCGGGGTCCCATGGTGTGGCTCGAGCTCGGTCCCGTGCCTATCCTGTATATTTCCTTGATTGATTTCATATATTCTAATTCTATGCTGTATGAAAAATACACTCTTGTCCGGTAAACGAATTGTCGGCTTATGTGGTTTTTAAAATCTCCGGAACCACAAGATTTATTATGGTGTCGGGATCCACCCGGTGCTCGCCGTCGAAATCATGATAGACGGAGAAATGTCGCAGATATTCCTCCTTGCAGTTGACGACAGTGTCGCGGGTGCCGAAAAATGCGGTCACGAGTTCGGGGGAATCCTTGCGTTTGCCGAATATGCCGAATTTCGGGTCGAATTGTTTTGCCTCCATCGACTCATATTTCTTTATCAGTTTCGGTGTCACCTCGAAATCCACGGCACCATCGCGACGTGGGGTATGGAACGGCATCCTTTTCCCGACGTTCTCCTTAAGATGGACGGATGTATGGAAAGAGGGGTTTATGAGCAGCCTGCGCCACCCCTTGAAGAGCTGCGCGTACATGCCGCCCATGGATGTTCCCACCACCACATCATCGGGATCCAGCGTGTCGGCAAGTTTTCTGAGGGCAGTCATGGCGAGTTCCGGCTGCACAGGTATATCCGGGGCGATGACTTCATAAGAAGCAGGCAGAGATCTGTCGAGACGCCGAGCGGTCGCCGACTGTCCGGAACTCCCCATTCCATGAAGATACACTACTTTCATAATTCCATTACAATTGTGTTTGCTTACAAAATTAATACATATTTTTAAACAAATGCTAAGAGAGTGTTTACTTTTAACTTAGGTTAGCATAAAGATGGATTTTTGATGGATTTCAGTTTCATATTTCCGATTCCTGCCGATAAATCCCTGTTTATCGAACCAGTCAGACAAGGCAAAAAGAAAATGGGAAGAATTTTTTTAACAGTTTGTCAGAATCGTTTGGCAATAAGATTGAAAATTTGTAACTTCGCGGCAAAAGGTCAAATCTACAAAGGAATCTTAACAGCTATCTAAAAAACCACTGTACCCTATGAACTTTATTTCAGAGAGAGTGAATAATCTCGCGGCATCGGCGACAATCGCCATGTCGCAGAAGAGTGCGGAACTTCGTGCCGCAGGAATCGATGTCATCAACATGTCGATCGGTGAGCCGGATTTCAATACTCCGGAGCATATCAAGGAAGCGGCCAAGGCGGCAATCGATGCGAATTTCACGCATTACCCCCCGGTGGCGGGATACCTTTCATTGCGAAAAGCCATCTGCGAAAAGCTGAAACGGGAGAACGGACTTGACTATTCACCCGAAGAGATAGTTGTTGGCAACGGAGCTAAGCAGGAGCTGTGCAACGCGCTGCTCGCCACTGTCAATCCCGGTGACGAGGTGATAATACCCGTTCCCGCCTGGGTAAGCTATGTGGAGATGGTGAAACTTGCCGAAGGGAAACCGGTGCTTGTATATGCCGGAGTGGAGCAGGATTTCAAGATCACGCCCGAACAGCTTGAAGCGGCAATCACACCCCGCACGCGTCTGCTTATGTTCAATTCTCCGTCAAATCCGACAGGCAGCGTATACACGGGCGAGGAGCTGAAAGCTCTTGCCGGGGTGCTTGAAAGGCATCCGCAGGTAATCGTGCTTGCCGATGACATTTACGAACATATCAATTATACAGGCGGTGCGGAAAGCATGTCCCAGTTCGCTTCTCTCCGCGACAGGATGATTGTGGTGAACGGTGTTTCAAAGGCTTATGCCATGACCGGCTGGCGTATCGGCTATCTTGCAGCGCCGCTGCCGATAGCGAAAGCCTGCGCTAAACTTCAGGGTCAATATACATCAGGGGTGTCATCGATTGCCCAGAAAGCGGCAGAGGCAGCTTATGTCGGGTCCCAGGATTGTGTGGAGGAGATGCGCAAGGCGTTCGAGAGCCGCCGCGATCTTATATATTCGCTTGCAAAGGATATCCCCGGCTGGATTGTCAACAAGCCCGAGGGAGCGTTCTACCTTTTCCCGGAGGTGTCTGCATATATCGGCAAGAAATATGGAGACAAGGAGATCCGCACGTCCGGCGACTATGTGATGTATCTTCTTGAGGAGGCTCATGTGGCGGCTGTCGATGGCGATGCCTTCTGCGCGCCCGGTTATCTCCGTCTCTCGTATGCCACATCGGAGGAGAATATAGCGGAGGCGATGCGCCGCATCAGGGAGGCTTCTCTCAAACTTGGATAGACACATGCTTTATCGAAATACAGATGTAAAAAGAATGCTGCCTCGTATCACCGACGGCAGCATTCTCTTTATATCCGTATTTATGGTCTGAAATATAATCAGACATACATGTTGACTATCGCCTCATACAGCTCCTGCTTGCCGGAGACCTGTGCGGGTTCGGGCTGGGTCTTCGCATAGGCGACAACATCTTCAAGCGTCAGCTTCCCTTCCTCGAATTCTTTCCCTTTGCCGCTGTCAAACGATGCGTAACGGTCGGCGAGCATCTTTTTGTAAGGGGATTTCTCCAGAACCTCAGCGGCACTGATCAACGCACGCGCCATGGCGTCCATACCGGCGATGTGGGCGATGAAGATGTCTTCAAGATCGGTAGAGTTGCGGCGGGTCTTGGCATCGAAGTTTGTTCCGCCGTTGCCGAGTCCTCCGTTACGGATAATCTGCATCATCGCCTGAGTGAGTTCGTAGTTGTCGATAGGGAACTGGTCGGTGTCCCATCCGTTCTGATAGTCGCCACGGTTGGCGTCGATGCTTCCGAGCATGCCGTTGTCGACGGCGACTGCCAGCTCATGCTCGAAAGTATGTCCGGCGAGAGTGGCGTGATTGACCTCGATGTTGACCTTGAAATCCTTGTCGAGACCGTGTGCCTTGAGGAAGCCTATCACGGTTTCAGTGTCTACATCGTACTGATGTTTGGAGGGTTCCATCGGTTTGGGTTCTATCAGGAATGTGCCGGTGAAACCTTTTGCGCGGGCGTAGTCGCGAGCCATTGTGAGCATTCTGGCAAGATGCTCTTTTTCCCGTTTCTGGTCGGTGTTCAGCAGGCTCATGTAACCCTCGCGTCCACCCCAGAACACATAGTTCTGACCCCCCAGGGCTATTGTCGCGTCAATGGCATTCTTTATCTGTACGGCGGCGCGTGCCACGACATCGAAATCCGGATTGGTGGCGGCTCCGTTCATATAGCGGGCGTTGCCGAAGACATTCGCCGTGCCCCAGAGATTCCTGATGCCTGTCTCATCCATGAGTCCCTTGAGATAGCCTGTAATCTCCGACATGCGTCTCTCGTAATCTTCTATGTCTTCGCCGAGGTCTCCGATGAGGTCTGTATCGTGGAAACAGAAATATTCGATTCCGAGTTTCTGCATGATCTCGAAACCGGCGTCTGCCTTCTGTCTGGCTATTGTCATGTCATCATCGCCTTCGTTCCAGGGGAATTTTTTGGTGCCTCCTCCAAACTGGTCGCCTCCCTCGGCGCAGAGTGTGTGCCACCATGCCATGGCGAATTTAAGCCATTCCTTCATCGGTTTGCCCAGCACGACACGTTCGGCGTCATAATAGCGGTATGCCAATGGGTTGTGGCTGCCTGTTCCCTCAAACTTGATTTTCCCTATTCCGGGAAAGTATTCTTTTCTTGCCATCTTTTCTTACAATTTAGAGTTGAATCTTTATAGATAATACGATTTGAGAAAAACGCGCACTTAACGGAATTTGTTTTCCCTCATTGACCGGGGTCAGGCTACAGGTGCCGATGTCTCCTTTCGCATCACGTGATAGAATACAAGCGTTGCCATTACCGATGCTACGGCAAGCGCCACATCGAAGCTGTAGTAGACGCCGATGTTGCCCCAGCCGAAACCTTTGGCGAAAAGGAGAAGAACAGGTATGCCAACCGCAACGTATGAGCACAGAGAAATCCACAGCAGCGGTTTCACATGTGATGTTCCCCTGATGGCGTTGACATAGGTAAGCTGAGTTGCATCCATATACTGGTATATGACAAGGGGTATTATGAGTGTGAGAGCCGATGCCGCAACATACGGGTCGGGTGTGAAGCAATGTATCATCCATCTGCCGGCAAGCATGAAAATCAGCGATGCCGCTGTGGCGAGCACGAGGTTGAGGTGGAGTCCGGCGGAGGTTATGCGTCTCATGCCCCGGAGGTCATGAACGCCCATATAGTTTGCCACCCTGATTGAAGTGGCTGTGCCGAAGCTGACGAATGTCATGAATCCGAGTTGCGCCATAGTGTTCACAACCTGGTATGCGGCGAGCTGTATCTTGCCGAACCACCCGCTGACCACTGCTCCGAAGCTCCACAACGAGCACTCCACGCCGGTCTGTATCATGACCGGATACGATGTGGCCCATACGAGCCTGCGCACCTCCCCGCGGCGTTCCTTTATGGCGAAGCCTTTTGCGTAAGGTCTGTAGCGTTTCCCGTTGAAAAACATTATGACAATGGCGACGGCGGCGGCATAGCGGGCGAACATTGTGCTTATTCCGGCACCGGCGAGTCCTAATTCCGGACATCCGAAGTGCCCGAATATGAGGAGGTAATTGCCGATGATGTTCAATACGTTGGAGCCTAAAATCATCCACATCGGCATCGCGGTGTCGTTGAAGCCGTTGCAAGTCTGCTGGAAAGAGTTGAAAACTGACATAGGTAGCAGGGTGGAAAGGACAATCAGATAATAGCGGCGCACCAGAGGCATCAGCTCTTCGGGCTGTCCGAAGCGGTCAAGATAAAAATAGAGGATTGCCATGATGGCTGTCAGTCCTGCGGATACAGCCATGTTTATCTGTAGCCCTCCGTGGAGGGTGTGTCCCGCCTCCTCTTTCTCACCTTTGCCGAAAAGTGCGCCGACAAGGGGTGTCAGCCCCTGCGCGAAACCCAACTGCATGACTACGGGAATGATAAACAATGAGTTTACAAAAGCCGCCGCGGCAAGCTCATCGACTCCGTATGCGCCGACCATCATTGTGTCGGCGAAACTGACGACTATTATTCCTACCTGCGTCACGAGAACCGGCAGCCCGAGTCGGAAAAGACTTTTGTATTCCTCTTTATATAATTTCCAGATATTGGTCATATGGCAGAGTGTGGTTTGAAGTGGTTTTAAGTTATAAAATGATAAAAATCGACTGCAAAATTACTAAATTAAACAAAATGATGTTAAATTTGTAATTTATATAGGTGTGATTTTTTTATAAATCATCACGTATTTTGATTTCCGATACAAGCTATATGAAGCTAATTGAGAAGATAACAATCTGTGGGACTTTTGTTTGTGGTGCGTTTGGGGCAGCTCCGCTCCATGCCGGCACTTTCAGTCTCGACTCGTGCCGGAACATGGCGGTGCGCAACAACAAGACCATCCGCATGGCGGAAGAGGGTATCCGGGGCGCCGGTTACGACAGAAAGGCGGCAAAGGCTCTTTATCTGCCGGGCATCGATTTTGCCGGAACGTATTTCTATAATCAGCGCACAATCAATCTGCTCGGCGAGGATGCCAAACTCCCTACCATGAGCTTTGATCCCTCCACGCAAAGTTTCAAATACAATATCCTGACAACTCCCGACGGAACGCCTGTAAAGGATCCGTCGACCGGTGGATATATACCCACGGAGGTGGCGGTGATACCTAAAGATGCGATGAGTTTTGACACCCATAATGTTTTCGCCGGCGCGTTCACGCTTACTCAGCCGGTATTCATGGGCGGACAGATCAAGGCTCTCAACGAGATTACGAAGTATGCCGAGAAACTTGCCACTGCGGCGCGCAACAGCGTGGTGCAGGATGTGGTGTTTGCCGTTGACCAGGCTTACTGGACGGTAGTGTCGCTTAAGTCCAAGCAGAAACTCGCCGACAGCTTTGTCACGCTTGTCGACACGCTCCGCTACAGCGTCAACGCAATGCTTGAGGAGGGTGTGGCAACGCGTGCCGATCTTCTTATGGTCGAGGTCAAACTGAACGAGGCTAAGATCATGCGCACCAAACTTGACAACGGTCTTACGCTTGCGCGCATGGCTCTTGCCCAGGTGTGCGGGTTGCCTGTGCAGACAGAGATGACACTCGCCGACGAGGATTTCAAGACAGGGCTGACATCAATGCCCGATCCGGTTTTCAACATGCAGGACGTGTATTCTCGCCGTCAGGATCTCGAGGTGATCAGACAGGGTATCTCGGTTCTGTCGCAGAGAGAGAAACTCGCCATGGGCCAGATGCTTCCCAAAGTCGCGGTGGTTGGCGCATATGAGTTTTCCAATCCTAACCTGAACAATGGTTTCCAGAAACGTTTCGGGGGCGGATTCAGCGTGGGTGCGACTGTGGCGATACCGATCTGGCACTGGGGAGGAAACTACAACCATTACCGCGCCACAAAGTCCGCCACAAACGCCCAGCGTCTGATGCTCGAAGACCTTGAGGAGAAGGTCGAGCTGCAGGTGAAGCAGGCTAAATTCAGTTTCCAGGAGGCGTTCAAGACATACGAGATGACCAAATCCAACATGGCGAGCGCGGATGAGAACCTGCGGTCGGCACAGATCGGATTCCGGGAGGGTGTGATGACTACAAACGATGTGATCGCCGCCCAGACAGCGTGGCTGCAGGCAAATTCGGAGAAAATAGATGCCGAAATAGGCATACACCTCTGTGAGGTATATCTCGACAAGGTGGTCGGAAGACTGAGCGAAAAATATTAATAGGCAAATACCTGAAAATACAATATACAATACAGTGACATATCCCCTCGCGGGGGCAATCAAGAAAAATATAAAGCGATGGCAACAGAAAATACACAGCCTGCCGGTGCGGTTGATCCCTCGGCGGTTTCGAAAAAAGACAAATCACTCATTCTTACGATTGTCGTGATTCTTATAATACTCGCCGCTCTGGCGATAGTAGGCTTCCTGTGTCTCAAACCCGGTCCTGACACAGTGCAGGGACAGGGAGAGGCTACAGAAGTGAGGATCTCGGGAAAGCTCCCCGGGCGTGTGGCTGAAATATTTGTGGAGGAGGGTCAGAAGGTCAAGGCAGGTGACACCCTTGTAAGGATATCTTCTTCGCTGGTAGAGGCGAAGCTTGACCAGGCGAAGGCAATGGAGTCAGCCGCTCAGGCTGCGAACGCCAAGGTCGATGCCGGTACCCGTCCGCAGATCATCGCCGGTGCGCGCGACATATGGCAGCAGGCTCAGGCGGCTGCCGGAATCACCAAAAAAACCTACGAAAGGATGCAGAATCTTTTTGAGAAAGGGGTGGTCAGCGAGCAGAAACGCGATGAGGCAAAGGCTGCATACGAGGCTGCAAAGGCAGGCGAGTCGGCGGCGAAGAGTCAGTATGAACTTGCCCGCTCCGGCGCGCAGCATGAAGACAAGCAGGCGTCTTCAGCCATGGTGACAGTGGCGCAGGGTGGAGTGAAAGAGGTAGACGCCATACTTGAAGACCAGTATCTTACAGCTCCTTATGACGGAGAGATAACAGTGATTTATCCCAATGTAAGCGAGCTTATCGCCACCGGTGCGCCGGTAATGACGCTCGAAAAAGATGATCATTGGGCGGTTTTCAACGTGCGCGAGACTCTGCTCAAGGATATAAAGCTGGGAAGCGTGCTCAAGGTGAGGATACCGGCTCTCGACAAAGAGGTCGATATGAAAGTGTTCTATATTAAGGATCTCGGCACATATGCGAACTGGCAGGCTACGAAAGCCACCGGCGATTATGATGCCCGCACGTTCCAGATCAAATGCCGTCCCGACAAGCCGGTGGAGAATTTCCGCCCGGGAATGTCGGTGCTCTATCTGGGAGTGAAAGAATAATCGTCTTTGACACAGACCGATGAAAGAGATTAGGATAGCAGACAGAGGGTTCAGGGCGATAATGCTCAGGAGCCTGGTGCAGATTGTGAGGAGACCGGTGTATTGGACCGGATTCTTC
>CAMWMW010000020.1 GCA_947175455.1 uncultured Porphyromonadaceae bacterium
CAGCTACACCATCACTAAAAACGATAAAATATCAATAAGACCAGGAGCAAACCAATGGCCCGGAGGAGAAACCGCCGCTTTCCGCTTTTACCTGAGAAATCTGAAAATCACTACCACCACCCCTATAGCCACCGGAATCACCGGAATCGAGGCTGAAGACAACGCACCCGTGGAATACTACAACCTGCAGGGCATTCGCATCGCGGAACCTGCCGAGGGTATCTGCATAGTGCGTCAGGGGAATAAGGTTTCGAAGAAGTTTATAAGGAAATAAGTCTTATGAATAAGTTTGTAATTCTAATTGCCGCGATATCGTTCGCGGCAATTTCTTACTCTCAGGATAAACTGCCTGCTCCAGCCATATCTACCGTATGGGGAGAAAGCGTGACTCCGGAGAATGTGTGGTCCCAGTATCCCCGACCCATGATGACCAGACAGAACTGGAAAAATCTTAATGGAGAATGGGACTATGCCATTCTCCCGGTCGGCTCCTCCTCGCCTGAAAGATATGACGGCAAGATTCTTGTTCCGTTTCCGGTGGAATCTTCTCTTTCGGGTGTAGGAAAATCCGTAGGTGACAAAAACGAACTATGGTACAGACGCACATTCACGATTCCTGCAGAATGGAAAGATTGCAATATAAACCTGAATTTCGGAGGAGTCGACTGGATGGCGGATATCTGGGTAAACGGGGTGTACATGGGAAAACACAAAGGCGCCTATTCTCCCTTTTCGCTGGATATAACGGAGGCTGTTGCCGACGGTGAGAACCGGCTTGAGGTCCGCGTTTTCGATCCTACCGACAAAGGAACGCAACCTCGCGGCAAACAGGTGGTAAATCCTGATGCCGCAAAGCCCAAAGGTATATGGTATACACCTGTTACCGGCATCTGGCAGACAGTCTGGCTCGAACCGGTGCCGGTCAACAGCATAACCGCGCTTAAAATCACCCCCGATGTCGACAAGATGCGACTTTACGTAGCTGCTTCAGTAACAGGGAAGGGGGTGATAAAGGTTGAAGTTATCGACGGTGTAAATTGTGTCGCGACTGCCTCCGGCGTTGCTTCCGGTCCGGTAGAAGTGGCAATGCCTGAAGATACAAAACTATGGAGCACAGAAGCACCCCACCTCTACGATCTGAAAATAAGCCTTATTGAAGATGGCAAGACTACGGACAGCGTGGGCAGTTATGCGGCGATGCGCAAAGTCGGTATAAAACGTGGGAAAGACAAAGTCAGAAGATTCACACTCAATGACAGCACGATTTTTCATTTCGGACCTCTTGACCAGGGATGGTGGCCCGACGGACTCTACACCCCGCCATCATACGATGCGATGATCTATGACATCGACAAAACCAAGGAGTTAGGATTCAACATGATAAGAAAACATATCAAGGTCGAGCCGCAGTTATGGTATGAATATTGCGACCGCAACGGCATACTTGTATGGCAGGATATGCCGAGCGGAGACAAAAACACGAAATGGGAAAACCACAATTATTACAAATCTCCTGAATTTGAGAGATCGGAGGAGAGCGCGGCGCAATACCGCACGGAGTGGAATGAAATCATGGATAATCTCCACAATCATCCCTGCATAGTCGTCTGGGTACCTTTCAATGAAGGCTGGGGGCAGTTCGACACAAAGAACGTGGCTGCATGGACAAAGTCCAAAGACCCTTCACGACTGGTAAATGCCGCAAGCGGGGGCAACTTCTTTTATGGAGCCGGAGATATTCTTGACGTTCACAACTATCCTGCTCCGCGCATATACCTTCTTGACGATGACAAAGCCAACGTAATCGGGGAATACGGAGGTATCGGTTATCCGATAAAAGGACATCTGTGGCAACCGGACAAGAACTGGGGATATATAGAGTTCAGGTCTCCGAAAGATGTGACCGACAAATATGTGGAATATGTCGACATTCTCGACGGCATGGCAGGTATGGCATATACCGGTGCTGTCTATACACAGACCACCGATGTCGAAGGAGAAGTAAACGGTCTTCTCACCTACGACCGGAAAAAGACAAAGGTTGACGCATGCCGCGTTCGCGAAGCCAACCGCCGACTCATTGAAGCACACTCCCGAACCGGAGCAAGACGCTGATATTCCCGAACAGCAGAAGACCGGCATGGGTTCTGAGTCCATGCCGGTCTTTGCTGTCATATCCACGGTCAACAAGAGTGGAGATCTCCTCTGTTTCAGGAACGTCCTTTATCGGTTTATCTCATAGTATTCGAGATATTTCATGCCTATGTCCGGAGTGTCTGTGGTAATCATGTCAACGCCTTTGTTTATCCAATCCCCTATTTCTTCGTTGGAGCTTATTGTCCAGACGTTCACAATCAGTCCGAGTTTATGGGCATCATCTATGAATGTAGGATTATTCTGAAGGATGGTAGACTTATAGTCGATTGATATGTTGCCATCCTTACAGAGCTGCGCGGGTGTGCGCACCAGAGAGGGATTGTCGCAGAGATACTGCACCATATAAGCGGGATACTCGGAGGCAAGCGCCTTGCATGTTGCATAGTCGAACGCTATGTATTCCGCCATATCTTCCAGCGCCGCCGCTTTCACAGCTTCCACCGCCGCCTTTGCCGCCTCTATGGTACGGGACTCGCTCGAATGGGTCTTGATTTCCACAATCAGCCTGCAGCCGTCGCTTTTCTTTAGAATATCAAGGTAATCGGCAAAGGTGGGTATGGTCTCTCCGTTCGACAAGGTCTTGTCTTTGACATCATCATAACGGGAGTCCTGGATTGTCACTCCGTCTATAGACGGGTCATGGTTTATTACAAGAACATTATCTTTGGTAAACCACACGTCTGTCTCGGCTCCATAAGCTTTCAACTCTATGGCATTGCGCAGTGCCTCCCGCGAGTTTTTCGCCGCGCCATCCTTCGACCAGTAACCGCGATGGGCTATGATCTGAGATTTATTACCGAACTTCCGGACTTTAAGAAAGGCTACCGACCCGAGTTTCTGTCTGCGGTCTCCACGCCGCAGTGTGACGTTGAATGTACCGCTTTTGGCATCATCGGGGAGCACAACATCCGCACGACCGGCATTCCTTACGATCACCGGTATTTCCCATAATGTCGAGCCACTCTCGAATTCAATGACATCATCTGCCTCGAATCCCTCTCCATATACAGGATAAACGGCATTTCCCTTTACCTGGACGTTCTCTAATAAAGTGACGTTCTCTACGAGCGGTCTGGTGGTATCCACAAATCTGTCTACAGCCTGATACAGGCGAACCGCCTGTTCTTCAGTCAGGGCATCATCGTAAATTCTTGCAAGAACGATAGTTCCGTTCACACCATTCTGCACACCGGTGTATTTTGAATCGGTGACAGGACACGCATCACCCCCGATGCAGAATTTAGTGGCTCCGGTCTTGGGTGCTATATAATTATCACCGCTTATGTCAATTTCATTCTTAAGACGTCCGTTTACATATATTCTCGCTTTCTTCGTTTCCTTGTCCCACACTCCTACGATGTGATAATAAGCGTTCGGTTCGGGAACCACATCACTGTCCGCCCATTGCCAGGAGCTGGTATTTGAAGTCGAGACATTGGGCAGGAATGTCAGGGAATTCAGAGCATTGTGTCCGCTCCACCCCGCTTTGACCATTATACCGGTGCCTCCGCCTTCATGCGATGCAAAAACCTTCGCCTCCACATTCGGGATAGAACCTGTGTATTCGGGCATGAACATCACCTCAAGCGTATGCCCGTCGGCAAGAGCATCCTGAAACCTCTTGTTGTCTGTGTAGTCTATGCGGTAGAAATTCTCCGCCACATTGCTGTTGCCCCAGTTGTTGCCTGAGAGTCTGGCGACATGACGATTGAAGAGGTCGCTCCATTCTGTGGTAGCGTTTCCACCACGTTCCACAGGGAATTTCATCGGAGACACATCCTCCGCCGTACCGTCTGCCTTAAATACGACATTCAGCAGATCCGCTTTCGGCATAGGAGACAGAAAAGTGATCGAGTCGATGTCGGAGGCTGTGAATGTATATACTGTCTTCCCCTCCGCATCAAGCGCATTCAGACTTTTGTCTGCATTCATGACTATGCGTTCTGCGTTTTGTGCGGGAAGTCTATGCACCACTTCTCCGTTTTTATGAAAATAAAGATAATTGGATGCATTCACGCATAATGCCGCCGCGCTCATCACAAGCATTGAAATTACAGTCAGTCTTTTCATGGTTTTCTTATGATTTTATACGTTCTTGTGATTCCGCCGGTTTCAACCGTCACTATATTCAGTCCGGGAGTGTTTACCGTCACTGTCGCCGAGCAAGAGGCAGGCGCACAACGATTTGTCATTGCTCCAAGCACATCATAGACACGGATTTCCGTTATTTCGGATTCACTTGTCACAGTGAACTCATCTCCGAAAAATACCGTTGTGATTTCTTCTGTCTTTTCAATAGATGCGATTCCGCTTGACTCCTCCGGTCTGAACGTGAGATAACCGAACCTCGAAATATCGATATCGACATCCTCACCCTTCTCCAGCACCAGCACTATTCTGCCGGATTTGTCATATTCAATACGGCTGACCTCCTTTGCGCCACCGATTGACACGCCATCAGGAGAATATGCATACACATCTTTTGCAGTCGAATGCTGAGCCGTGAGCAATCCGACTACTGCAAGCATATATATCAATATGTTATTTCTCATATCAGATCTTCACTTTATAAGTTTTGTTTATTGTCTTGCCTCTGAGAGAGACAAGATAGATTCCCTCCGACAGCCCTTCGGCAACCACTCCTACGGTAATATTGTTCCGTCTTTCCACTGTTATTCCGGAATAGTCACAGACTCTCACATCAAGAGGTTCCGGAGAAAACAACAGTTCAACGCAGCTGTTTCCACAGACCAGCCTGACCTCGTCAGTATCCGCTGATTCCACACCTGCCGTGCCCATTGTCTCATAAGACATATCCGGCGCGGTCGATGAAAGATATTCCGTAGTAAGCGTTTCAGTTCTGGTATTGGCGGTAATTCTGTAATAACCGTCTCTTGTTATGCGCCATTTGGTGTCACCTCCGTCGGTAGTGCGTATATAGGTTGTGCCTTCAGCCTCCGTATCACCTATATAGGGATGATAGGTCTCGTCAGTCCAGCTCTTCTCGGTAAGAATCTTGAATCTGTCAGGCTCGGTGTTGCCTTTCCAACCGATTCTGAGTTCTCCCTCCCATACCAGTTCTTCTGGATTTTCCGGATTTGGGAAAAAACAATTGTTGCTGCCGTCATCATAATTCCAGGACATCTCACAGCAACCACCCACGATATACAGATATTTACGCGGCTGATACTTACGACCTGAATAATTATTGTCGGCACACGAAATATAAATCACATAATCTCCCGGAACCGTAACGCTCCATCCTCGCGCATCTGAATCAGATGTAACGCCCAGCGTTGAACTGTATCCTTTGCCAAAAGACAAATCGACATCCTCAAACACCGGTATGAAATATCTTGTTTTCTCACCCCTTACAGGTGTATCCATAAGAATCACGTTCCCTGCCTTGCACGCCAGAGACTGCTTGAATTCAAAATCCTCGATCCTTGTGAGCTCAATCACTTTGTCATCGAGCGCAGAGCCTGTGGCATAATACTTTTGCGGATAATCCACAGCCTCACCGGCTTTCTTCAGACAAACACTCATGCTCATAAGGTCTACAGTCAGATTGTACTCACCTGTCTCAAGAACAATGAATTTATTGTCGAGCATGTCCGGAAGAGCCTTATTGGCGTAGAAATCGAGATGATGAATCTCTCCCTCCTTAAGAATCTCGTCTTTTGAAGTCGCGACAATATGCTTGTTCCATCCGTCATTTGAATTCATAAATTTGAACTGCTCGCCACCTTTGAGTGTTCCGGTCCATGTAAACACACCGTAGCCGATCTTACTCATCGGAGTGGCGTTGTAATCCCATCCGCCTTTGACGGCGGGACCCACTATGTTCACACGCGTATATTCTATGGAGTTGGACATGCCGGCAAACGCCGACAGGCTGAAAACTAAAGCTGCCAGCAATGATATCACTTTGTTCATGGTCATATTCTATTTGAAAATCTTTTCGATTGCTACCTGACTGTCGGCAGTTATCTTGCAGACATACAGCCGGGGAGAAGAAAGCATTGACAATTTTTCCGAGAAACCGGAGACGTTATGATATTTCTGACTGAGACACTCAATTCCGGTCAGATCGAACATCGCAAGCTCTACATTCTTTCTGGTCTGCCCGAATTCCGCCGTCAACGTATCCGATGCCTTGTCGTAGAAGACTCTCGGAGAAGACATGGTGACATCCGTAACCCCGGATGCAGATTCCCGAATCTCCACTGTGACGGCAGATGAGCACAAACCTTCGGGAATCTCGACTACCGCGCACTTATTCTCGGCGATATAGCTGAATCGGGAAGAGGGACTTCCGTTTACCGAAACCGCTTCCGGTGTTCCCACATTGAAGACTCTGAGAGTATATGAGCGGGACTCAGGCAGTCCGTCGGCAACACCGGCACGGGGATATATTGTATATACATGGGTATTTCCATCCGATGTCTGTGTGAATGAAGTTGTGGCAAACGCCGTGTCATAATCATTGTTGTCTCCGGCATCCTCATAAAGACTGCCTTTCCCCTCTTTGCCGGCGACTGCATCAAGTATCATATGTCCAGGACGTTCGGTCACGTTTTTGACCGAAGCCGGATTAAGCGGAACAATTGAACCCTGTCTGTAGAAATAGGGAATATCGGTAGATGAGAAATTCATCGTCATCGTGCACGGTCCCTCTATCAGCTGGTTTGTAGCCACACTCCACCAGTTTCCTTCGGGAAACCAGATTGTTTTCGTGCTTACACCATTTTGGGATGCTTCCGTCACTGGTGCCACAAGAATATCATTTCCGAAGAAGTATTCTCCGTCGAATGAATAAGCCTCTTCAATGTCAGGATACTCATAATAGAGAGGACGACACATGGAGATACCAGTGTCATATGCCTCACGTGCCATAGTATAGATATACGGAAACAATGTGTATCTGAGTCTGACAGCATCAAGCATGTCCGGGAAATTGGGGAATTTCCACAAACGGCGCTCTATGCGGGAATCATTGGTGGCATGTGTTCTGAATATCGGAGTAAACACACCGAACTGAACCCATCTGAGTACAAGTTCCGGGTCATTGACCGTCTTTTCATCTGTAAAGGCATGACCGCCGAGGTCATGACCCCAATAGCCATAACCTACATTCGATGCGGTAGAGGTGAAATAGGGCTGGAACGCGAGTGTCGGAAAATTGATAAGCGCGTCACCGGAGAATCCGATCTGATAGCGGTGACTCCCGAGACCTCCCCAGCGATGGAATATCACAGGGCGACGGTCAGGGCGGTTGGCTGCCATATCATTGTAAAAGACATGGTTGCACCAGAATGTCTGTCCAAGACCGCTTGTATAGGGACTTGTAAGATGCTGCTGCCAGTCAAGCCACCAGAAGTCGACACCCTCTCCCTCATGCTCTCTGATTACAGTGCTGAAAAAAGAATCGGTGAAGTCGGGGTAATCAAGATACCAGGGTATGACTTTACCTCCGGATCCGTTGACATCATATTTTCCACGGAGAAACTCATTCATTGCTGTAAAAAATTCAGGCGATTCCTGACTGCTCACACCATCGGCAGGATGAAGATTGAGAGCTACCTTGAAATTGCGGTCATGCATTTCTTTCAAAAGACCTTTGGGATCGGGAATCAGATTTGTGTTCCACGACCAGCCTGTCCAGCCTCCTCGACCTCCCGACATACTTCCTTCGCTGCCGTTCCAGTGCCAGTCCATGTCAAGAATCATCACATCGGTCGGGATATTGTTGGATGAGAGGTCGTTCATTATCTCACGATAGTCATCTGCCGAATATGAAGAATATTTGCTATACCAATAACCGAACACATATGAAGGCGGCAACGGAATCTTGCCGGCAATCTGCGTATAGTCAGACAACGCCTTCTTATAGTTACTGCCATAACCCAGGAAATAGACATCAAGCGCATGAGGGTCTTTCCGCTCTGCCCACCAGTCATAGCCGAGTTCAGCCTCAGGCTCGAATGCGAACGAACGGCTGCCGTCACTTCTTGACGAAGTCCAGGAATCCTCTATCACCGCCCATCCGGAACGGGAAATGAGGCCATCCTCCATTTCAGACCGCTTGTTCTGTCCGTTGCTGCCGTCAAGTGTACGACAGGTTCCCTTCAGGTTAAGTGGATCTGGTTTTCCCGGATACCATAAAACCTCCCGTCCGTTATGATTCAGCGTGATTGAAAGATTTGAAGACGAAGGTGGAAGAGTACGTGGATTCGTTCCCTTGCGATATTTCATCTTCAGTTTGTCTGTCTCTATATAAAGAAATGTCGCATCTTCCGATTTTGAGTAATGAGGCACAGCGAGATTACGGTTTACAACCGTGAATGTGGCTCTGTCTTCAAAAATGCCATTGTCGCTGTATTCGATTCTTATCATTTCCGGTGTCAGGACCGTAAACCTCGCCTTGCCGCTTGTAACCACAGCATCGGGATTGGCTTGCGGATTATTCTCACCCCATAATGTCAAAGTCCCTGTAAAGACCAGCGACAGAACAGTAAATAAAAGTGTTTTGATTCTCATGATATGTCAATATGCACAATCCATTCCGGGAAACAACAAGACATTGTCGGAACAGACCGGTAATGCTCTCCCGGAATGGATTTAAAGTTTTATAATCTTACTTTAGTGAATCTGTTTCCTGTTTTTCTGATGAATATTCCGTTAGAGGGATTGGTCACAACCACACCCTGCAGGTTATAGTAAACAGGTGTTCCCTCGAATTCGGCTTCGATATCGGCGACTGCGCTGTTTCCGGCTTTAGTGATGGAAACCGTGTTGTTGAGAAGATCTATCTCTATATTATATCTGCCATCTTCAGGAATCTGCCATTTTCTGTCTCCATTGCCGTCCGTGGTGATTTTATCGTAATCTATATTGCCGTCACCGTCAAGACCTGCCCAGAACCAGGGTCCATCCCAAGAACCGTTGTAACGGTTGGCATCTATTTTAAACTCACCCTTTTTCATTTCTTCGTTATATGTGAATTTGAACGGGTCTTCCTCACCGCCCCAGACCATGGCTGGAGCTTCGGTAATCTCCCAGCCGCCGCTGCCGGCATTGCCTACTATATAAAGGGCGTTGAAACGCACGGGGTTATCCTGATAAGCTGCTTTGGTCACAGATACCGTCATGTCAGCGAGATTGCATACCACTTTATAATTGGCACTCTCACGAACCTTGAATTTGTTGTCCTGAC
The DNA here is from genome assembly GCA_947175455.1 of uncultured Porphyromonadaceae bacterium. Lineage (GTDB taxonomy): Bacteria > Bacteroidota > Bacteroidia > Bacteroidales > Muribaculaceae > Lepagella. The sequence continues at coordinate 9,374 of CAMWMW010000020.1, forward strand.
CGCCCTGAACGAGCTTGGACACATCATAAGCGTCGGTTGATTCATTGCGATATTCCAGATTCGGATTATCGAAGTTCTTTCCCGATGTAAACTTGAATTCTTCATCAGCCTTGAGATAGCCCATATAAGTGAAGACATTCTCATTGTCGGCATCCTGAACCATAAGAAGTCCGTATTTTATATCCCACGAACCAGGCGTGGCACTGCCGATTATTGTCAGATGATCTGCTGCCGAGACACCGAAAGCCGATGCCATCATTACAAGAGCCGAAGCTGCTGTTTTGGAAAAATTAATCATAAGTTTCATTTTTTAGATTAGTTTAAAATGGTATAAACAAGTATTGAAAATTAGTTCGTAATATGTGAAAGTATCCCTTGTTTAAATTTTTAATCTCTTGGATGCTTTCCCGATTTCCTGTCAGTAACGAACATATGAAATCTTAACCGCAAAGATAGAGTGTGGTATTCATTATTTAAACAGTCGAAATACATTAGTAGCTAAAAAGTAGTTTTAAATATGTTTCTTAAAGACCAATATATTGAAAATCAACATTATATCTATCATAATATTTCAATTTATAGTAGTAATGCGAACCCTCGGGAAAGCATATAAAAAGATGACAGCGGACATTGGATGCAAAAAAACAGCGATTCGGACATATCACATCATACTCTATTTGATATTTTTTTGTAAATTTGTGTATGACCATCGAAAAACTACTAACTGAAACTTTCAAGAAACGCTATCTGATTATCCGCTGGCTGTTTTCTTTCCTGCTTGTGACGATTGCCACAAGCACCTCCGCCAATTCAAAGAATGACTCGCTGATGCTGGAGCTGCATAAAACCATTCAGAACAGAGATGTCTACATTTCTCAGAAAGAAAAACGTCTGGACAGACTGAGAAAGGTTCTTTATAATGCATCAGACGATGAGGCAAGATTTCTCGCCATGGGAGACCTTCTTGATGAGTTCAGACCCTACAACACAGATTCGGCTATCG
>CAMWMW010000021.1 GCA_947175455.1 uncultured Porphyromonadaceae bacterium
GTCCTCGGCACGGATCCGGACGCCTCAAGAGCGCCGACAAGCGTTCCGGAACAAAGATACTCTATGAAATCATCCTCGTCGAGAGTGTCATCGAATGCCATCCTCTCTTTTGCGACATTGACGAAAATCATGGGCAGTTCGGGCATATCACGCAGAAAACGTATCCATGCGAAGTCCTCGCTCCAGCTCAGAAACTCGGTGATGATGAAATCCACCTCTTTGTCATAAAAATACTTCATGGCGCGTTCGGCGTCATCTTTCTCATATATTATCCCCGGAAATTCAATGTCAAGAAAATCGAGACGGGAGATTATCTCCTCAACGGTCTTTGCCTTGCGCTCGCCATATGTGCCGTGCGCCGTGCCTTCACCCAGATTCTTGAATCTCGGTGAGGCGACAAGCATGAGCCCTGCCCTCCCTTTGCGTGTCTTGTCTGTCAGTTTCATTAGGTAGGTATTGAAAATTAGTTTATAATAAGTAAGTGTGGTGCTTACAGTAAATTATGCTTTGTGAATTTTATCATAATCTTTTTTATAGAATAACTTCGCGCCTGCTGTCATCATGACTCCGCAGACAACCCATATGACAGCAAGAACGGATATGCCCGCCGAGAGACTCATTGCCTCCTTTATGGCGCCGAGCACTACCGGGGCGAGAGAGCCGAATCCGAATCCGACCATGATCATGGCGCCTGAGGCAGATGAATGCAGACGTTCCGGAGTCACGTCATACAGGACAGTATAGGTATTGGCGTCAAAAAGCGCGCGCATGAAGCCAAAACCGGCAAGACCGACATATACCACCCAGATTATTTCCGAGTTGCCCATCATGAACACGAATGGCGCCCCCAGAAGCAGACCCGCACCCTGCATCGCCATACGCAGCCAAGGAGCCTTTCTTGCGATGCGGTCGGAAAGTCCGCCTGCTATAAGCACCCCTATGAAGGCAAACAGATGTGTGTAGAACATCGAATTGAATCCGGCGGCAGCCAGACTCTGGTTGAATTTCTCATACAGATATGTGGGCATCCATGTCAGATAACCTGTGAGCACAAAAATCAATCCTCCGAAGCCAAGCGTAAGCACAAGGGCTGTCGGCGTAGTGAACACAACCTTGAAGCCATCCCATATCATGGTTTTGGATGGTGTCTCCGCTTCGGCAACCGGCTCCTGTTTGCCTGCGGGCTTATCCTTCAGACCGAACATCATGATTACAGCCCACACCACTCCTATGGCGCCGAAGACATAGAATGCACTCTGCCAGCCCCATTTCTGTCCGATATACCCCGCCACATATCCGCTGACGATCACTCCTATGTAATAGGCTGTCTGATGAACAGACATGGCGAAAGCCCGTGTTTTATCGTGATATTGGGCAAGAAGCGAATAGTTCGACGGACCGAAGAATGCCTCTCCTCCTCCTGTGGCAATGCTCCGGAGAATCACAAGCATAAGGAAACCGCTGGCAAATCCCGTCAGCATCGTCGCCACGCTCCAGAAGAGAAGACTTAGCGTCACAATCCATTTTCTGCTGAAAATATCACCCGCCAGACCTCCTACCGGAACAAGCACGGCATAGAAAAGATTGAAAATCGTAGCGATCCAGCCGACACTGACATCGCTCAGATGTAGATCCTCGCGTATCAACGGAAGCACTACATTGAATACCTGCCGGTCTGCCTGATTCAGCAGAAACGCTACCCACAAGAACCCGAGAACAGCCCACTTGTAGTTGTCGCCCCTTTTTTCTTTTGTTGCAATTGACATGTTCTAAACGATTGTTATGTTTTGAGTGCTGATCAGTAAAGAAAAAGGCGCACTTATCCGAGGACAGCCACGCCTCTTCTCAACTAATCTACCTTATGTCATCATTATAGGTCAACGTGCGACCTTGACAGCGGATGAACCTACTTTCACCACATATATGCCGCGGACGGCTGCGCTGAGATCGATTATGCCGTCTCCTGCCGTAACGAGTCTACCGGATATATCGTAAACCTCAGCATACTTGTCGGAACCTTTTACCATGAAGATACCATCGCCAAGCTGCACAATTTCAAGCAATTGCTCGTTTTCCGAAGCTATATTACGCACACCGCTGCCGGCTCTTGCCGTAACGTCACAGCAACCGGACCATGTCTTTTCTCCTCGTTCGTTGCCGAAATAGTCTACACTAAGATCCAGATCTTCAAGATGGGAAACTGCCTCGCTGAGATGCGCGTTTGACTCACTTCCCAGAAATTCCTTGTATGCGGCAAGATTCCATGCTTCAAGAATCATTCTCGAATCAGCCTCGTCAACACCGATTCCTGCAAGCGGCTCTATATAGGAATCACGCCCGTCTATGAACGCTTCATTATCGCCGAATATATCTTTCTGGTTTATAACTTTCCAGTTGTCACCTTTCTCATAATCCTTTGATACAGCCCACTTGTCCTCAACCCAGTAGTTGCCTCGCTTGATCATTGTGCGACCACCGACAAAGTTATAGCCTGCTCCCAGCCATTTGGCTATTGCCGTAGCAGCGACATTGCCATAAGTAAGAGCCTGATTTGATGTGGATCCTTCCGACAGGCTCAGCTGACTGTTTGCCACAGCTGTGGCTTCTGCGTTTTTCTCTTTATCCTCCGGCGGAAGACTGCCGATTTCAAATTCCTCATAGTCAACCGGACTTACTATAATATTACCACCTACGAATGATGTGGTATTTGCACCTAAAGTAACCACGGAACCTGTGGCAAACCTTTCCTTGGCAGAAAAGTTAAAGATTGTGTTATATGCCAGTATGCCAAGTGCCGGCTGAGTGTTGGTTCCTCCGTTTGTGCGCATAAACCCGGCTTTGCTTTTTATTGCCAGACCATTACCGTCAATAAAATTATTGACCAGAACCACATCACTGCTTTTTGCGACATTAACGAGTCCTCCCTCTTCAGCCATGCCCATCATCTCCGGATCCGAGAATGTGTTTCCAAAAATCGCGCAACGCTCAAGTATCAAAAGCGAACGTTCGCTTACGGTTCCTTTAAGATTGAAGAGAATCGAGGCATTGGATGCCTGTTTAGATATTGAACTGTCATAGACCATTGTCTGAACATTATTGGAGAATACACATCCTATGCACTTCAATACCGAGGAAACAGGAACTATGATGCCTCCGCACGCGGTCTCATTGCCATCAACCGTCACATCCTGCATGGTTAGCCATGCCTTGTCAAGGTACAGGACCGATCCGGATACATCAAGAGACGCAAAATCCTGTGTTCCCTTGATTCCGGAGATAGAAACACCCGCAAGAACAGTTTCGGTATTTCTACCTTCACCCTCAAGGATCAGGAATGCACCCTGGTTGGTTCCGGCTGAAGTCAGTCTGGTAACATACGATGCAGGATCATAATCGCTTATGTCAGTGCCTTTGGCAGAAGCAGCGAAGCCACCCTGATAAGTCACGCCATTCACAAGTCTTATATTTGGCACCGTGTAGGTTCCTTCCGACATATAGACAACGTCTCCCTCAACATAATTCCAGTCTGCTCCTTTGGCATTCTCCCATGAGGTTCCATCGCCATTACCACGAGACTGAGGTGCGACAAAATACACCTCTGCTTGCATATTCAGCACCGAAAGGGCTGCAGCTGCAAATAAATAAAGTTTTCTTTTCATAATGATATCAGTTTTATGGTTGATTAGAATGTAAGTCCGTCATCCCAGCCGGGGTTCTGCGTAAGAGCACCGCCCGAGAGAGAACGTTGTGAAGTCGGGATACCGTAGAGATAATCTTTTTCCTCATTCCAATGTCGTGCAAGACCGGGTTCATTATTCCTGATAGCAAAACCGTGATCTCCTTCCGACAATACGATGTCTGTGTTCAGTTTAAAATATTTTACCCCTGCTACACTCGGTTTCTTTCCATCGTATATACAGATGTTATATTTGCCGTCGCCGGTAAGGTCATAGGATCCGGTCGAGGGGAAATACATTCCATAATGTGGTTTCTCGTAAACCTTACCCTCCTTCCAGCGTAAAATATCGTTATAATGATTGAGTTCAAGAGCCATCTCGACAAGACGCTCGCGACGAATCTCAAGAATTACTCCCGTATTGGCACTTTGTGTAACGTTTGGATAACCCCACTCTTCGCTCATCATAAAAGGATCGGGATGAGCGTTTGCATCCGCCATTTTCAGATCCGGCATTCCCGCTCTGTCCCGAATCTTGTTGACCGACATGTCAAGGTCACGCTGTGTAAGCGTTCCGAGTTCTGCAAGTGCTTCCGCATAATTGAGATACACCTCTGCCAATCGAAATATGGGGAGTGCTGAGCGGCAATGGTCAAAAGAATTCTGTGAAGCGTCCGATACGTACTTTATGTATTGGTAGCAGCCCTTCGTTGCCGCAATGTTTGTAAAACTTACAGTAGCCGAACCTTTCTGTTTATAGCCGGGACACAGGATAGTCTGCGCCATACGTGGATCGCGATTCTTGCATTCATCCAGATAACCGATTGTATTCCAGTCCGGACGATCTGTGAATTTTGTACCGTCTGAGTTGAGATAGTAGCATATCATACGTTTGGTAGCACCGACACCCCTGTTCATCAGCTGATCGTTGGCGTTATGCATCTTACCTGCACTGATACCCGCGATTCGTGCCCAGATATACTCATTGGCGTTGGCTTCGGTCGAATAAAACATCTCCCGATAAGGCTCTTTCCCGGTCTTGTGGAGTGAGTATCCACCCTCCTCTATAAGTTTTTTAGAAGACTCTGCGCATATTTCCAGAAGTTCATCCCAAGGAAGATGATTCGGATTGAATGGGTCTCCATCATGATATTTCCTGAATGTCCCTTCAAACAAGGCGGCACGCGATTTCAGTGCCAATGCAGTCCAGGCGCATACCTCCGTGGTTTTCTTTCCTTGCGGAAGCATATAGTTGAAAGCACGGTCGCAGTCTTCGAGAATCTGGTTTATAACCACTTCGCGACTGTCACGCGGCTTGCATAGGCTGGCAACGTCGCTTGAGCCTATCGGTTCCTGATAAACCGGCACCTCGCCGAATTTTGTAAGCATACTGTAATAGAAGTAAGCCCTGAAAAAATATGCCACACCTTCGTAATGCTCTCGAATTTCCTTGTCGGCGCAACGATGTGAATACTGAAGAAAATAGTTTATGTCCCGGAGTTTTGTCCAAGTCCAGCCTACTTCGCTTGATTTGGTGGGAAGGGGGCGAGTTCCCATAATCTCGTTCTCTGGCAAATTTGTCGCAACAAGTTCTCCCTGTTCCTCATACCAGCTCAAGGAATGGGATGAAGCGGTAGGCATAAGCGTATAAAACGAATTTGTATATTGCCGCAATTCGGCTTCAGAACTGAAATATGTTTCAGGCGACATTGAATCTTCGGGATACTGATCCATACTCGTACATCCCCATAAGACGAATATACCTGCAACAGCAGTTAGATATCTGAGTATTTTCATGATTGATATTTGATGTTAAAAAGATTTCCTTTCACTTACTATCGTTAAAACTGTTTGGTTTTAAACAGTTTCATAAATTTGGGCGGCAGCTCAGAAGGTTACATTGACACCGAATGTAAACGATTTCGAGAAGCCGTAAACCATTCCGTCGTTTGACTTGGTACCGGATTTCGTAGCAGTTTCTGGATCGATAGTCTTGCAATGCTTTTTGAAAGGTGACCAATATGCGAGATTCTCAGCAGAGAAATAAATACGCAGTTCATTGAAGACATTTTTCCAAACCGGCAATGTATATCCTACCGTCAGATTCTTAAGTCTCAGGTATGACACATCCTGAAGATATCGGTCATTGTTCACGTTGAGGGCTCGTTTGCTTGAATAAGCCTGATATGTGCGCAAGCGGGGGAAATAGGCATCCGGATTGTCTTCTGTCCATATTTCATTCTGGAATCCTTCTGGAATAAAGGCTATGAAGGGACGGCAATAAGGTCCCCAGAAAGTACGCGCCTCATTACCGGGATACCAGTCGCATTTGCCGACACCCTGGAAGAATGCGGAAATATCTATTCCTTTCCACTGCAGACTGCCTCTGAAATTATAGTTATATCGAGGACGCTTGTTACCGATTATCACTCGGTCTCCAGAATCACCCACTTTACTGTTACCCGGGGTGATGGCTCCATCTCCATTGATGTCTATAAATTTCACATCACCTGCATGCAGACCGGGATTCGGACCCTTGTCCATCGCATTGTGCACATAATTCTTGCAATCGATGGTGTTCTGATATTCCTGCGCCTCTTCTTCCGTCCGGAAAAGACCGGCAACCCGATAACCCCAGATTTCACCGAGTGTCTCTCCCACGTAATGCTTGCCAAGCAACATTTCCGGGTTATCGAATTTAGTGATTTTGGAAATCTGGTCTCCTAAGCCTGCACCGACTGAATATGTGAACGGACTTCCGAGAAGCTGGAAATTGTCAGTCCAGTTGACAGAAAGTTCATAACCTTTGGTGCGAAGATCCGCACAGTTGGAATTGGGCACAGTGGCTCCATACACATCGGGAAGCTGCGCTCCGCTCGTAAGCATGTCTTTAGTGTCGCGAATATAAAAATCGCCCGACACTCCAAGCCTGTTATTGAAAAATCCAAGATCAAGACCCAGATTGTAGGTGATCACTTTCTCCCAAGTCAGGTCATCAGCAACGGGATCACTGACATTTGCATAATAAAGATAAGACTCTCCATCAAACGTTATACCCTTGTTTGCCTGATTAGTGGTCATCTCAAGGATATAGTCATAATATCCTACCTGCTGGTTGCCAAGCATACCATATGAGGCACGGAGCTTTCCGTTGCTCCATACCGGATGCAATGGTTCGAAGAATTTTTCTTCAGAAAAACGCCAGCCGACCGAAGCAGAGGGAAAAAATCCCCATCTGTGATTTTTGGCGAACCTTGAAGTTCCGTCATAGCGTCCTGAAACCTCAAGGAGATATTTGCCGGCATAATCATAATTGACTCGTCCGAAGAATCCATATGTCACAGCATTGTTAACTTTGTCAATAACTTCCGTATATTCTCCGGTAGCTATGTTAAGTGAGCTGACATCCTGACTCATAAGATCCTGACGACCTGCCTTGAAATAAAGATAGCGGTAGATTTCACCGTTAAAGCCGACCGTCGCTTTCAGATTATGATCACCGAAACTGGGATCAAACTCCATGTAGGCATTTATTGTCTGACGCGTGGTGTTGGTCATGTTGCGGACAAACTTGTCAGTGAAATTCGACTTGTCGTAACCCTCGTCAATCCATTCTATCTCGCCTTCAGTGCGGCTGAAGGGAACGTTCACATATCGGCTTGAGCGTGTGGTGTTGCGGAACAGATAAGCATATTCACCAATTATTTTCCACCAGCTCAGTGGTCTGATTTCAATTGAATTTTTGATAAGGGCTTCGTTCTGCCGGTCTACCGTCTTGTGCTTGTTATAATTAAGCATGGCATTATACCCTGCACCCATGTTCACGGCATTCATGGAAATTAATCCCGGTGCGAACTGAAACAGTGATGTGCCGTCGGGGTTGGTGGAAGGAAATGCTGCATATGTATGAAGGAGAGCCTTGTATAAGAAATTATTCAGGTCGTATGTGCCTCCATGGTCATAATGTGAATTGAAGAAACTGGTGTTTACACGATATGTCAGCCAGTCTGTGATTCTTGCATTAACCTTGGCACGGAATGAATAACTTTTGAACGAATCGGCGCCTTTCGCAAGCATTCCGTCTTCAAGATATGCGCGTCCGCTGACATAATAATTGACTTTTTTGGAGCCACCGGTCACAGAAACGTTATAATCCTGCATCGGACGATCTTTGCGGAAATAGTGACTGTACCAATCATAATTGGCATAATACATCCAGTGCCCGTCAGGAGTTGGGACACACCATGGACGTTCGGGATTTTCAGTCTTGTCATCAAGACGCATCCACATCTGGGCATATTCGTTATCGCCATAACCTGTGAGGAAATAACGGGACTGGTCATTATACATAGAACTCTCGTTGAGATACATCTGCCAGAATCCATTGGTAATATAATCGGAGCTTGTGGTCTGACGCTTCCAGCCTGCCTTAAGGTCGAAACTTACACGTGCTCTGGAATCATTCTGTCCGGATTTTGTTGTGACCAGCACCACTCCCGCCGATGCCTTGGCACCATATACGGCAGCCGCCGATGCATCTTTAAGAATGGAAACGCTTTCTATATCATTGGCGTTCACTCGTGTAAGATCCATCTCCACGCCATCTACCAGAATGAGCGGTTTGCCACCGTTAATCGAGGTGACACCTCGTATATTAATCGACACATCTGAATCAGGGCCGCCGGAACCCATCGACAGATTAAGCGAGGGGTCGGCTCCCTGCAGGGCTGTCGCCGCGTTACCCGTGGGTCTGCCGTTGAGATCTTTGGCGGAGACCACACTGACGGCGCCAGTCAGGTTGACCTTCTTCTGGCTTCCGTAACCGACAACAACCACATCATCAAGATCGGATGCCATTTCCTGAAGACGGATGTCATAAGAGACGGAATCGTCAATCTTCACCGATTTGGGTGCATAACCCACATATGTGAGTTCAATCACATCTCCTTTCTGCAGATCATCAAGTGAAAAATTGCCGTCAAGATCAGTCACTACCGCCTTATTGGAGTTCCTCACCTTCATGGTGACACCCACAAGCGGCTCCCCTTTCTCGTCCGTCACAATCCCTTTTACTTTTTTTCCGGAATCTTTCTTATCCTTGCCATTCTTCTGAGCCTCGCCTTTCGTAGACTCACCTTTTGTAGCGTCACCTTTCTGATAAACGACAACGGTGTTGTCATTTTTCAAAGTATAATCAAACTGACTGCCTGCAAAAAGCTTGTCAAGCGCCGAGCGTTCCGATGCGTTCCTGACGGAAAGCGACACCTTGCTGTCAAGTCCTTTAAGCGACACATTATAGAAGAAATGAAGATTCGACACCTTCTGGATTTCTTCCATCGCCTTGCGATAGCTGATCTTGGAGAAAGACACCGTCACCTCAGCCATCGATGCGGATGAAATCGCCGCGACAGCAACAGATACTGCCGCAAATCTCAGTTTCTTAATAAATTGGGTTTTCATGATCCGGTTCCTTTCACTTTAATGGTTTTTGATATCTCTATTTTCTCCCAATCGTAATTAGGATATTCAAGCCGTCCGAAAAAATAGAGCTTCACGTCACCCGGCTCGGTCAGGGTGATTGTACTTGAGACACACTGGTCGTTCTCGTCAAACTCCTGAAAATCAACCGGATTTTCAGTACTCTGGAACCACCAGGAGGTGTACCACCAATAGGTGGCTTTTTTCAGGGTAGGACCCGCAGGACTTGTCATGCGTATCGTGCATGTCACCTGATCGCCAACCTCATACACATCCTTTTCGGGACTGACCGTGATCTCGCTGAAGCCGGGGATTCCCCGGTCATCGTTCTCTTCACAGCTTACCAACGGTAGAATTGCAATGAGAGTCAGCAGAATTCTTGCTGTAGTCTTTAACATGATTTTATAGGTTAATTAAAAAAGTGATGAATATTAACTCATTCTGTATGAGTCTTGAAAATGTATACGGTATTGTCTTTTTCCTTCCGATATTCCATCTCACACGCTTCGCACACAATGTCGAGCACGTGGTCAAGGTCGCCCTCCAGCATCATGCCATACACCCTCTCCCCTCGCAAAGATGGTGTCAGGATATTGATTGCCGTCCCGTAAGTCCGTGACAGCCGTTTGAAGAGCGCCTCAAGAGTTATGTTGTCACAATGGATCTCACCGTTCGTCCAGTCGCAATAATCCGATGCTGTGACCATGTCTGTGTCGACATGACCGGAAGTGCGGTCATACTGCAGCAGCATTCCGGGACGCATCTCTATATTCTCACGCGCTGAAACCGCGTTGACCCTGCCATCTTTGAGAACCACTGTCACTGTCTCGTCATCCGGATATGCAGTGACATTGAATTCTGTTCCCCGGCATTCCACTTTCAGATTGTCGCAATCGACGACAAACGGATGTTTTGCATCGGTCTTCACATCGAACCATGCCTCGCCGTTCAGCTTCACGTTCCTGACACCGGACTTTTTATCGTAAAAATAACTTATAAAGGTCTTGGAGTTAAGAATCACCGATGACCCGTCGGGCAAAGCTATTCTAGACTTTTCCCCTCCCACTGTGCGCACTGTCAGAGGATGCTCCGGTGCCTGACGATCGATAT
>CAMWMW010000022.1 GCA_947175455.1 uncultured Porphyromonadaceae bacterium
ATTCACATGTTTGCTTGCGATCTTGTAAATCGTCTCTGCCTCTTTCTTGTGTTTTGAATCGGGATAGTTGTTTATGAACGAATAATATTCATCGACAACATCTCTGTATCTGTCTGCCTGTCGCTCGTTGATACTCTGTTTTGCCTCCTGAAACTTTGATTTCAGGATAAGAAGCTCGAAATCTTCCTTATATTTTGAATAAGGGTAATCTTTAAGGGCATTCTGCGATACTATGATTGCAGATTCGTAATTATTCCCCATGTAATTACCAAGATTATAATAAAGCTGTGCGTTCTGAAGTTCCTTGAGCGTAAGCTTGTCCTGCATCTCGAAAATTGCGTTCTGAGCAATGGTAACCCTGTCGCTTTTGGGGAAATAGTCGAGAAAACCCTGAAGCTCCTCAATTGCCTTGATTGTATTTGTCTGGTCAAGTTGAGGGTCGGGAGAGTCGAGATAATAACCGTATCCGCTGTAGAAGCGGGCGAGTTCGGCATATTTTCCCTTGGGATATCTGTTGTAATATGTTTTGAAATATACTGCGGAGTTCGGATAATCCTTGTTTTCATAATAAGACATCGCCAGAAGGAACAGAGCTTCCTCCCCGTTTGGACCGCCTCGCAATGGCGTCACAATCTCACTCAGGATAGTCGAGGCCTGAAGCTATTTCCTTTGGTCGTATGAGCGCTTGGCATAATCGATTTTATAATCCACATCATGGCTCTTCAGCACTTTGGTGTATTCTCCGCATGAAGCGAGAACCAGGAGAAGTGGTATAAAATATAATAATTTCCGCATGTTTCAATTATTCGCTTTGAATCGCAAAGTTAGTAAAAAAAAATGATATATCGGATAAAGTGAATTAATTTTTAATCAGAAATGCATTCAAACTTTAATATTTCATATATTTCTATTAACTTTGAGGACTAAAACATCAGATGGTTTGAAAACGAAAGCAAACAAAATATCATGTGGCTTGAGAGGCGGTTTTATCTCGCGTCATCCGGTCCTTGCCAATATCGGCATAATTTGCATAATAGCGATACTGGGCATTTATGTGGTGTATGTGGCGATCGCTCTTTTTACAAAACACGGGCAAAGCGAGGAGTTGCCGGGTGTGGAGGGCAAGACTTACACCGAGGCTGTGAACATATTGCACAGGCATGGTTTCAAGGTGGATATACGAGACTCGCTGTATCGCGAGGATGTAAAGCCCGGCAGGGTAATAGAGCAGTTTCCGAAGGCAAATTCAATTGTTAAGCCGGGACGTAAGATTTTCTTATATATCAATGCGGTGCATCCCAGAGAGGTTGTGCTTGACAATAACGGCAGTCCTAATGAACTTGCCATGAAGGGGGAGTCTTTCAGATCCGCCATGGCAAAGCTTGATGAACTTGGATTCAAGAATGTTAGGGTCGTGAAGGTGCTTGGCTCGACCGACAGGGTTGTAAAGGTGTCGGCAAACGGAAAGCCGGTGCGTAAGATACAAAAGGTGCCGGTAAGCGCGTCGATTGTTCTTGAGGTTTCCGACGGACGTCTCGGCGCTGTCAAGGATTCGTTGCAGAATGAGGAGCTGATGCGCTATTATCAGGAAAATCCGGAGATTTATCAGACCGATGAGTCGACAGGTGTCGAAGATCCGGAGAATATTCCTTCTGAGGTAGAGGAGGAAGAGGAGCAAACCAACACATCTTATCTTGAGTGATGGCAGAGGAAGAAAGTTCATTTTACATAGATGAGGAGGGAACGGAGTTTTACGAGCACTTCCGTTTTGTTGCCGACAAGGGTCAGCAGATGATACGTGTCGACAAGTTTCTTACCGACAGGATAGAGAAAACTTCGCGCAATCGCGTTCAGCAGGCTGCGGATGCCAATTGTGTCCTCGCCAACGGTAAACCGGTGAAGTCGAGCTATAAGGTAAAGCCTTTCGATGTCATCAGCGTTGTCATGGATCGTCCCCGTTATGATTTTGAGATCATTGCGGAGGATATACCTCTTGATATTGTCTATGAAGACAATTATCTTCTTGTTGTCAACAAACCGGCTGGACTTGTTGTCCATCCCGGTCATGGCAATTACAGCGGAACTCTGGTGAATGCATTGGCGTGGCATTTCAAGGATAATCCGGATTATGACGTGAGTGATCCGCGTCTTGGGCTTGTACATCGTATTGACAAGGACACTTCCGGTCTGCTCGTCGTGGCTAAGACTCCTGATGCCAAGACTGATCTGGGGCAGCAGTTCTTCAATAAGACAACACGCCGGGAATATGTGGCGATGGTGTGGGGGGCATTCGATGAGAAAAAAGGGACGATAACAGGAAATATTGCGAGAAATCCCAAGAACAAGCTTCAAATGGCTGTCGTGTCCGATCCGACCATAGGCAAACATGCTGTGACGCATTACGAGGTGATTGAAAGTTTCGGATATGTGACAATTGTAAAGTGTGTTCTTGAAACCGGCCGTACACACCAGATAAGGGTTCACATGCTTAGTCAGGGTCATCCGCTTTTCAATGATGCCAGATATGGAGGTGACAGGATTTTAAAGGGTACTACTTTTGCCAAATACCGGCAGTTCGTGGAGAACTGCTTTTCCGTGTGTCCCCGTCAGGCTCTGCATGCGAGGACATTGGGATTCAGGCATCCGGCGACCGGAGAGGAAATGAATTTCGAGTGTCCGATTCAGCCTGATATGGAATCTCTTTTTGAAAAGTGGCGTGCCTATCGTGCCGCCGAATGACGTTGCGATAATGATGAGGCGGGCACACAGGTGAATATGCCTGTAAAAAATATTATGTTGATGGTGATATTAGCCAAATTATTTGTTAACTTTGTAAATTCCTCTTTCTGTTTTTTTCGAAGGAGTGAATAATGATTAACAGCATATTAAAACTATATATGAGTGCACAAGAATTAGATTTCAGCGACATCGCTCCGCATGATGACTCTGTGTTTCATGAAAAGATGAGCCGGCTGGTCAAAGAGCCGGGCTTTCTTCATGCCGTGAATTATACCATGCCTAAGGATGATGTGCCGGTTCTGATCGGTGAGTTGCTGAAAATCGACAATAAATATGACTTTCAGACTCAGATTATGTTTCCGTTTCTGGAGATGCTGGCGAAGACTACTACTTCGGGTATAACTCTTGGCGGACTCAAGTATCTTAATCCGGGTTTCAACTATACATTTATAACCAATCACAGGGATATTGTTCTTGATGCCTCTTTCCTTAATCTGGCTTTTCTGCGCAAGGGACTGCCGACTTCGGAAGTGGCAATAGGCAACAATCTTCTTATTTTTGATTGGATTTCGGATCTGGTGAGACTCAACAAGAGTTTTATTGTAAAACGTAACACCGGGTTGCGGGAAGGTCTGGAGGCTGCCAAAAAACTCTCGGCTTATATTCATCATACAATCATCGAGAAGCGTGAATCAATATGGATCGCGCAGCGCGAAGGGCGTGCCAAAGACAGTTCTGATCATACTCAGGAATCTTTGGTCAAGATGCTGGCGCTTGGTGGCGAAGGCTCATTTATGGAGCGGCTGAAGTAGATAAACCTCATGCCTGTCTCAATCTCTTACGAGTATGACCCGAACGATTACCTCAAGGCTCGCGAGTTTATGTTGCGTCGCAGAGACCCTAATTTCAAAAAGTCGCAGCGTGATGATCTTTTCAGCATGGAGACCGGTCTTCTTCAATTCAAGGGGAAAGTTCATTTCCAGCTCACTCCGCGCATAAACACAAAGCTCGACCAGCTCGGTGATTTTAAAGACAACAACACGGCGGCTAAATACGTGGGGTGTCTGGTGGATCAGGCTATACATAGAAGTTATGAAATCTTCACAATCAATTATGTAGCATATGACATGCTGCATAATACCACCCGCTTTTCAAGGAAATATACTGAAGAACAGAAGCAGGAGACTATTGATTATTTCAACCGGCAGCTTGCAAAAGTCGATGTCGCCGATCTTAAGGAAGAGGAGCGTGACTATATGATGGAGATGATGCTTTACATGTATGCCAATCCTCTTAAGAATAAACTCAAAACTATTCTCGGAGGACTTGAATAAGTCGTAAATATCAGGTAGACAATGCGTGAATTCTCTGTAATCTCTATACTCCTCTTTTATATTTTCACAATTCTTACGGATTGGTATATCCTGCGTGATATATTGAGTTATTGCAGGTATAGAAGGAAAGCGGCAGTGTGGTGCTATTCAGTGTCGTCAGTGTTGTTCTGGGGTCTTGTCACCGCTATCGCGTTTTGGCCGGCAGCAAGGGAGTCGAGTTCGTTGATTCCTCTTATGTGGTTGATCTACACGTATTTCTCGGTGTATGTTCCCAAATTGCTGTATGTGGTCTTTTCCGCTGTCGGCAGGCTGTTCCATTCCCAAAGAAAGGGGAAGAGGGTAAATTACGGAGTATATGCCGGCATACCCTTGTCGCTGGTGGCCTTCATACTCATGTGGTGGGGGGCGTTGTTTACCAGAAATGAGATTGTCGTGGAGAATGTCACTGTCGTATCCGGGAGACTTCCTCAAAAGTTCAACGGCTACAGGATAGTACAGTTCAGTGACGCCCATGTCGGAACATGGGGAAATGACACTTCGTTCGTAAGCCGTCTTGTTGACAGAATCAATTCGCTTGATCCGGATCTGGTTGTGTTTACGGGTGATATCGTGAACAGAGAGACTTCCGAGATGGAACCGTTTCTGAGTGTTTTGAGCAGACTCAAGGCTCGTGACGGAGTGTATTCGGTTCTTGGCAACCATGATTATGGAGATTATATGGACTGGTCTTTCCCCTCTGAACGCGATTCAAACAATGCTTTGATGAAGATGTGGCAGCGTCAGATAGGGTGGCGTATGCTGAACAATGAGCATACGTTCATCAGCAGACAAGGAGATTCGATAGCGTTGATAGGAGTAGAGAACTGGGGTGAACCGCCTTTCCGTCAATATGGCAGACTCGCGGAAGCTTATTCGGATAATTCAGATTCTGAGAGTAATCTGCGTGACGGACGTTTCAAGATATTGCTTTCGCATAATCCCGAACATTGGAACCGGGAGGTTTCCAAAATCACAGATATAGACCTTACATTGTCCGGACACACACATGCCATGCAGATGGTGTTCAAGATATTCGGATATGAATGGAGTCCGTCGATGTGGCGTTATCCACAATGGAAGGGAATGTATGAGCGGGTTTCCGAGAAGGGCGACACAACGCGGCTTTATGTGAATATAGGTTGCGGAGAGGTCGGTATTCCTGCACGGTTCGGTATGGCTTATCCTGTAATTACGGAAATAACATTAAAAAACAAGAAATGATTTCCGGTTCGGTTCAATCAAGTATCGTGACAGTGAGTTTCGGATCCAATCATGGAGACCGTGTGAGGAATGTCGCTGCCGCTATCAGTTGGTTCGAGACTGTGGCAACGGAATGCCGTGTCTCTTCGATTTACGAGACACCTGAGGTCAACGGGCATGGCGCCCCTTATATGAATGCTGTCGCATCCGGTTGTACAAATCTGGATTATTGTGCGTTGAATCGTCTTGCGAAGGATTTTGAGGTTGAATGCGGTCGTGACGCTGACTGCAGAAAAAGGGGAGTGGTGCCGATAGATATAGACATCGTAATCTGGAAATCTGAGACTCTGCGTCCGCTTGATTTTTCAAGAGAATTTTTTCAGATCGGCTATAGGGAAATCTTGCCTGCAGCCTGCAATCTTTAGCGCTTTCTTTAAAATTTGGATGCTCTTCTGTATAAATACAGACCGATGGCAAGGTAAATCACGTTAGGGATCTGCATGGCGATGAACGGGGTTGTCAGACCTGAGACTGCAAATGAACTTGTCACTGTGGAAAAAAGGATGTAGCTGAAACTTAGTGCGAGTCCAATGCCGATATTCAACCCCATGCCTCCTTTTGATTTTTTTGAAGAAAGAGACATCCCTATAAGCGTAAGTATAAACGCCGCGGCAGTTGATGCATAGCGTTTCTCACGTTCTATCTCAAATGACTTGATGTTCGCGACACCTCTCATTTTTTGTTTTTCCACATATTCGGTAAGCTGGGGAGTGGTAAGAGTTTCCCAGTCGTTGGCGGAAATAAGGAAGTCCTTGGGTTCGATTGGAATGATTGTGTCTTTTTCTCTGCCGGAAGTGATCTTTTCTTTCATTCCGTCAAAATCGCGTATCATATAGTCCCTTACAGTCCAATGATAATTGCGAGTCGTGTCGTAAGTGACAGTCTGCGCGGTCATTCTCGAAACGAGTTCTTTCCCGTTAAATTTATCAAATGAGAACCGGTAGCCTGTTTTGGTGCTGTTTTCGAATCTGCCTATGTAGACAACTTCACCCGGACGTGCCATGAGCTGGATGTCGATTCCGGTCTGCACACTCTTGTTACGGACGTATTTATTCGTGTAGGCTATTCGTTTGACATTGCCGGGTGGAATTATGTAGTTGCTCAAAAGAAAGGTCATTGCTGCTATTATTGCCGCACCAGTCATGTATGGTCTCAGCAATCTGTTAAAACTCACGCCACTTGAGAGAATCGCGATAATTTCGGAATTGCCGGCAAGTTTTGTCGTGAAGAATATCACGGATATGAACACGAACAGGGGAGACAGCATATTCGCGAAGTAGGGGAGGAATGAGGAGAAATAATCAAAAAGAGTCTCTTTTAACGGAGCTGTGAGAAAGGCGTCAAGTTTTTCAGTTATGTCAAACATGGATATCACGGCGAGAATGAGGATGGTTGCCATGAAATATGTGCCCAGAAACTTCTTGAGTATGAATATGTCAAGCACCTTCAGCCTTAAGACTGAAGCTGTTTTTGACCATATTTTGCTGCCTTTCGATATTTTCATGTGAGATGCGTCGGAATCAAAGTCGTCTTGTCACCCTTTCAACCATTTCTTTTTTCCATGAGGCGAAATCTCCGGCAACGATGTGTTTTCTCGCTTCTTTTACAAGATGGAGGTAAAATGCCAGATTATGAATAGATGCAATCTGCATTGCCAGCAACTCCTGGCTTACAAACAGGTGTCTTACGTATGCCTTTGAATATTCGTGGTCAACCCAGGCGGTTCCGTCGGGATCCAGTTCTGAATAGTCATCCGCCCATTTTTTGTTGCGCATGTTCATGATGCCGTTGGATGTGAAGAGCATGCCGTTTCTGCCGTTACGTGTCGGCATGACACAGTCCATCATATCGACGCCTCTGTCAATAGCCTCAAGAATGTTGGCAGGAGTCCCGACTCCCATCAGGTATCTCGGGCGATCGGCTGGCAGGATCTCGTTTACCACTTCGATCATCTCATACATTTTTTCTGTCGGCTCGCCTACGGCAAGACCGCCAATGGCATTGCCGTCGGCACCGAGATCCGAGATAAACTTTGCCGATTCCTTGCGCAGCTCCGGATAGACGCAACCCTGCACTATTGGAAAATATGCCTGGGAATAGCCGTATAATCCTTCTGTTTCCTGATAGCGTTGCCATCCTCTTTTAAGCCAGCGGTGTGTGAGGTCAAGCGATTTTCTCGCGTAGCTGAAATCGGAAGTGCCGGGCGGGCATTCGTCGAGAGCCATCATTATGTCGGATCCGATTGTGCGCTGGATATCCACCACCCCTTCGGGAGTGAAGAGATGTTTGCTGCCGTTGATGTGACTGCGGAAATAAGCTCCTTCTTCCTTCAGTTTACGGTTTGATGACAAAGAAAACACCTGAAACCCACCCGAATCTGTAAGAATCGGGCGGTTCCAGGAGTTGAATTTGTGAAGTCCGCCGGCTCCGCGTATCACATCGAGACCCGGACGGAGGTATAAGTGGTATGTGTTGCCAAGAATGATTTTGGCATCTATGTCTTCGCGAAGTTCGCGCATATGCACCCCCTTTACACTTCCTACGGTGCCGACAGGCATGAATATGGGAGTCGGTATCACACCGTGGTCGGTTGTGATTTCACCGGCGCGAGCCGATGAACAGGGAGTTGTGGCGTCAATTTTGAATTTCATGATACAAAATTAGTTCAAACGCCACAAATAACCAAATCAATCGTCGAGTTTGTGGATAACGAGACCTGAGCGCAATTTAGGTTCGAACCACGTTGTCTTCGGGGGCATTATGTTTCCGGTGTCGGCAATGTTGATCAATTGATCCATGGTTACGGGATACAATGCGAGAGCCATTGCCATTTCTCCACTGTCGACGCGGCGTTTGAGTTCTCCAAGTCCGCGGATACCACCGACGAAGTCTATGCGTTTGTCGCTTCTGAGATCCGTGATGTCGAGAATGTCGCGTAAGATAAGGTCGCTCGAGACTGTGACATCCAGCACTCCGATAGGATCTTCATCATTGAAAGTTCCCTTTTTCGCAGTGAGTGAGTACCATTTTCCGTCAAGATAAAGGGCGAAATTATGAAGGGCGGCAGGTGTGTATATGTCAGTACCTTTTTCCTCGACTTCGAAGTTTTCCGCTACGCGTGCTATAAATTCCTCGGGAGTCAGACCGTTAAGGTCTTTTACAACGCGGTTATAGTCAATGATATTGAGGTGGGATGCCGGAAATGCCACTGCCATGAAATAGTTGTATTCCTCTTCACCTGTGTGGTTGGGGTTCGATGCTGCCTTTTCTGCTCCCA
Source organism: uncultured Porphyromonadaceae bacterium (assembly GCA_947175455.1). Taxonomy (GTDB): domain Bacteria; phylum Bacteroidota; class Bacteroidia; order Bacteroidales; family Muribaculaceae; genus Lepagella. The sequence goes on from CAMWMW010000022.1 coordinate 8,650, forward strand.
CAAGTGCGGCTGCTGCCGAGCGGTGATGTCCGTCTGCTATATATAGATTGGGAATCTTCTCGAATTCGGCTGTTATGGCATTTATAGTTTCCGGATTGTCAATCACCCATAGAGTGTGTCCGAAGCCGTCGGGAGCGGTAAAATCATATTCAGGAGCCGAGGCTGTCGTCTCGCGTATGATGTTTTCGAGAATCTCATTGTCGGGGAAGGCGAAGAATACAGGCTCGATATTGGCATTGTTGCATCTCACGTGTTTCATACGGTCTTCTTCCTTGTCGCGTCTTGTGAGTTCATGTTTCTTGATGCGTCCTTCCATATAGTCGGGCACCCATGCGCCGACGACAAACCCGTATTGAGTGCGGCCATTCATTGTCTGGGCATAAATATAATAATTCTCTTTGTCATCTTGCACCAGCCATCCGTTCTCCTGAAATTTACGGAAATTTTCCACCGCCTTGTCGTATACTGCGGGATCATGCTCGTCAAAGCCCGGTTCAAAATCGATTTCAGGTTTGATGATGTGGTAAAGGCTCTTTTCGTTGCCTTCCGCTTCTTTACGGGCTTCCTCGCTGTTCAGCACATCATATGGGCGTGAAGCCACTTCTTCAACAAATTGTCTGGGAGGACGGACTCCCTTGAATGGTTTTATTCTTGCCATGGTATTAAAGGTTTGTTTAAAGGTTATTATATTTATGTTTTCTTTCGTTTTCTTGAGCATGCGGAGCAGATGCCGTAAATGTTTGTGGTTGATGAAGTGGGATGGAATCCTCTGAATTTCAATGTAGAGAGGTATTCTCCAACCTTTTCGTCATGCACTTCCTTCACCGCGCCGCATTTGAGGCATATCAGATGCAGGTGTCTGTCGTCCGCAAGTTCATAGACTGCCTGAGTCTCGTTGAGATAGTGCTTTCTTAGAATATTACATTCGCAGAGAAGCTCTACCGTATTGTAGACAGTTGACCGTGACACATGGTAGTCTGCCTCGATGTTTTTATACAGCTCGTCAATATCGAAATGAACCTTCTGCTCGAGCGTTTTGTCAAGAATTGCAAACCGCTCAGGTGTCTGTCTCATTTTTTTCGATTTTATATAGACTGCAAATGTCTCCTTAAGGTGGTCGCGCAGCGACTGGTCAACGTGTTTCTTTTTCATTACGGATGCAAATATAGTGAGAGGTATTCAAAAAAACAAGAGGGTTGAGAAACTTTTGTTTATGTTTATATAGAGTAAAGTCAAGATGACTTCACACTCTATAAACAGTTTCTGTTTTTTTCGAACCAATGTTTCTGAAATGATGTTTAATAGTCATACGTAAGTAATGTTTCGGTTTTGGGCATCTGCGTATCTGATATAATCATTAACAAATATAAACAACAGGCTATGAAAAAGTACAGATGTGAAGTTTGTGACTGGGTCTATGATCCCGCGGTGGGTGATCCGGATGGAGGAATCGCTCCGGGCACGGCATTCGAGGATATTCCGGAAGATTGGGTATGTCCGGTCTGTGGTGTGGGGAAAGACGAATTTGTCGTGGAAGAATGATCATGTTTGTTTACAGAAGATTCGGGCGGTGGCAGATG
>CAMWMW010000023.1 GCA_947175455.1 uncultured Porphyromonadaceae bacterium
ACATTCTGAACCGCAACAACGAACCCTATCACGGCATTGACCGCTCTTTGCTTGACCCGCAGCTCTCTTCCTCTGTCACCCAGCAGGGCAAGACAAGGGGAAATGCCACGCTTTCAGAAATTTCAAGACAAAGGAGAGCATACGACATTGCCGATTCCATTCAGAGAGGCGATTACTTCAGACAGATCGAAACCCCGAAGAAAAAATGAATTTATTCAAAACTTATATTCCTTATCTGGCAGTAGGCGTGGCGGCATTCGTTTTCGCGATCCTTAGCGAATGGAATGACGATGCGATCGCATATTCGTTTTACATACCCGGATCCGGAGAAGATGAATCGTTCACGCCGATAGCCTCACTCCGGGATATATGGGAATCGCAGACAAACCATTATTCCAACTCCAACGGGAGGTTTGTGGCACACTTCATTGTACAGATATTCTGCGGTCTTCTATCCAAGCCTTGGTTCGCGGTCATCAACGCTTTTGTATGGATGGCACTTGTATTCGGCATCGCCCGTTTCTGTAACAAGGCAAAAGACTTCCGTACATCCTCTCTGGCTGCGATACTCGCGATACTGCTGTTTTTCCCGCTCCCTTTCACTCCCCCTTTCCAGATAAACTACGTATGGACGGCATGTGCTCTGCTGATATGGCTTAGATGCTTTTTCTCTCAAAAGAAAGAAACGTCTGTCGGTCTGGTGCTTCTGATGATATTCAGCTTCCTCGCAGGAGAGATGCACGAAGGTTTTTCAATACCTGCGGGAGGAGCTTTGCTGTATTGCCTTGCCATGCGCAGAGGGAGATTCACCCGCAGGGAATGGTGTCTGTCGCTGTCATTCGCCGCAGGTGCCTTCACATCGATATTCGCACCCGGCAATTTCTGGAGAATGAGTCAGCACCGGGCTGTAGAAAGCTCCTTGCTGAATACTTTCGAGCAGCTGCCCGCATTGATATGGTTTCCGGCTGTTTTCCTTATAATATTCCTTTTCCACAACAACAAAGGACACTTGAAAGAATTTTTATCTCAGCCACGCATGAGATTCCTGATTGTCATGGCTGCGACTTCATTAGTGTTCAATCTGTTTTTAAAGAATTTCGGAAGAGGCATAATACCTTATGACCTGTGTTTTGCAGTTCTCTCGGTCTGCTGCGTGGCGGGAAAAAGAACAGACACCGGGTTACTCGCTGCGGGAACAGCCGTGGCTATTGCCGTAATGACATTCCAGGCATTCGACATACACATGCAGAATCTCAAGACACGCGCCATATTCAGGGAATATGACCGTTCCGAATCCGGCACCATATATCTGAAAGACAATCTCTTTCTTTTCAACAGAACCGAAACCGCCCAACGACGCAGCACCTACACCAACCGCCTTCGCCGGAAAAATCCGTCAAAGCCGTTTCTCGTGATTTACCCTGAAGTCATGAAAGACATGGACTGTCTGAAAGACACCAACGCGGTCATAAAAGTCGGCGACCAGAGTTGGGTATGCATACGCTCCGCATCGTGTCCCCGCGATTTTGTTGTGGAGAAAACAATTTTACCGTCAGCCGTCAGCCGCAAGATGCACCCTCGCGTGCTTGACTTCTCGTCAGGTTCCGACATATTTCTGGATTCCACATCGAATTACTCCTCAGTGCTCTATGTCAACGTGCGTCCCTACGTCAAGGCTGATATAATCATAAAATAAACCATCCCTTCCAGGCGGCTGCGACAGCGGCGATGCCTGTTGCGAAAGATACCGAGATGGCAATCACGGTTCCTTTGCCGAGTCCGAGACGATACCTGCCGAAATATACCCCCCCTACAATGAGGGTATATATGCCATACCAGATCACCTGTGCGAATCCGATGCCGGCAAGCCCGTAACGGGTATAAAACCATATGTTGAGACACACGCCGACCACAGCATCCACGCCTTCGGTAAGAAGATAGGTCTTCCCCTCCCCTTTGGCTATGATGGAGAACGCCATGCATGTCGACACCGAACGCAGTATTATCGTGAATATGGCGACTGAGACAAACGGCAGAATCACTTCGAAATCAGAAGTGTATAGAATCTCGACTATCCACCTCCTGAAAAGAAGGAAAAGAAGCAGCATGGGGGTAAAGATTTTAAGCAGCAGCGAGATTTCATGACTCACAAAAAGATACATCCTGCGGGGGGAATGGCTGTTGGCTGCCATGCGCGGATAGAACTCCAGTCCGACAGCTCCGAATATCAGCGAAGTGTAGCGGAACACAAGCGTGTTTCCCGCCTGGAAATAACCCACCTCCGCCGTAGATGCCTCACGGTTGAGCCACGACATGAAAACCATATGCGCCAGGTTGGTTGCGAACGTGGCAAGGGCGATATACCCCCCGAGCCTGACAAAACCCGCATCCTCTCCAAGTTCGTGTCTGCCTGCCACACGCCATGGTATGTTTCTGTCTCGGTAAATGAAAAGAAAAAACAGAATCGACAGCGAATATACAAGAAACGACAGCGCCACACTCATGTCTCCGAGCCAGCGGAACATCGGTATCGAGATTGCCAGACCCGCCGCCGTTCCGCTTGCCGCCGCCTTTGCAAGCCTGCGGAACCCTCCGGTGCCCTGCAGTATCGCCTGCTCACCCCCCGTCAGGGAATTGAGCAGCAACGCGCCACCGAGTATCATGAACTGCCACCAATAGCTGTAGTCGCCGAAAAGCCAGAGAGAGAGCCACGGCGCCATAAAGCTCAGCACAAGCGCGCCCGCCAGTCCCGACAACATGCACCATCCTCTGAGTCTTGCGGCAATACGCCGCAACGCCCCCTCCGAATGGCGGCATTTGGCAACCTCACGCACTCCGCTCTGGCGCAGACCCAGACCGGTGATGATGGAGACGGTATCGACCGTTGTGCCGAAAAGTCCGAACAACCCGACTCCCGTGGCGCTCAGCCACATCGCCACAAGCTTCATCTTGACCACAGAGCATATGATTCCGAATGCTTCCGCTCCCGAAAACACTCCGATAACCTTCAGCACCTTTGCGGTCAGAGAATTTTTCATCGCTTTCCAAAAACCTTTCCCGCCACAAGCGCGGCATGCCGCCGCAATGCCCGGAGATGACCGTAATGTCTTGCCATCACGCGGTAGCGTTCGCGCAGAGATTTCAGTTTGTTGCGGTCTGTAAGCCCGTCGGAGAGATAATCTATTGTAACCGTCCCGAGATTCGTGCATCTCGATTCGTCGGCATTCTTTATGCAGCGTATTGTCCAGTCATAATCAGCCGAGAACCGGTAAGAGAGGTCATAATCAGGAGCTATCCCCTTCCTGACCATAAACGCCTGGTGACATATGAGCATCCCCTTTGCGAAACTCCCGACAGTCAGTCTTTCCGGCACGGAATAATGCCTCGGACCCAAAACGCGTCTTTCGCTGTCAACAATCACCGTGTCACCGTATATTATGTCATCGCCGAGCCTCGCCCTGCGCGCATAAGCCTCCAGTGTCTCCGGCGAATGGAAAGTGTCGCCTGAATTCAGAAAAAGCACATACTTGCCGCGTGCCATGCGCAATCCTTTGTTCATCGCATCATATAGACCATGGTCAGGCTCGCTCAGTATTCTCACACCTGCGTAACCGCGCGCTATCTCGAGCGTCGCGTCACGCGAGGCGCCGTCGATCACCACATGCTCGTAATCGCGGTAGCTCTGAGCCGCCACGGAAGCCATTGTCACGCCTATGGTGTCGGCGGCGTTGTAGGTTATTGTCACAACCGATATCAGTGGATTCATATTTCCCTCTTTATTTCATTTCTCTCCGCAGATAAGACAAGTGCGGATGCGGCTGCTTGCCGCAGGATGCAAATTTAGCAAATTTTCGGCTAATTATTTGGGAGAATAAATAGAATGTGGTAAATTTGCACGGTATAATCAAAAACTTTATAATATTTACAACTATGGCTTACGTAATTACTGACAGATGTATCGCTTGCGGCACATGTCTTCCCGTTTGCCCCGTAGAGGCTATCTCTGAGGGCGATATCTACAAGATCGATCCCGATACTTGCATCAGCTGCGGCAGCTGCGCATCTGTTTGCCCCAACGACGCTATCGAAGAGGGCTAAACCGGAATTCAACAAAAACAGTGGCTGTCCGTTATCTTTATATGGGCAGCCACTATTTTTAATATCGAAACCCATTGTCACCACTGAGCTATATGGAAAAAATTAAAGTGAAGATTATAAACAAAAGCCACCACCCGCTTCCCGCATACGGCACTTTCGAGGCGGCGGGCATGGACATCAGGGCGTTCCTGCCGGAGGGTTCCGTAACCTTGCGCCCGATGCAGAGGGCGCTGATACCCACCGGACTTTACATGCAGCTTCCCTCAGGCTACGAGTGCCAGATACGTCCGCGTTCCGGACTGGCGCTTAACTACGGCATATCCATTGTCAACTCCCCCGGCACAGTCGACGCCGACTACAGAGGTGAGATTGGCATTATTCTCATCAACCTCGGTGAAAACGATTTTACCGTCAACGACGGTGACCGTATCGCGCAGATGGTCATCAAACAATATACCCGTGTCGAATGGGAACCTGCGGAGCGTCTGGACCGCACCGAACGCGAAGACGGCGGTTTCGGACACACAGGCAAAAACTGACATATGAACACACGTCTCAGACATATCATCCTCGTTGCCGCAGCACTGCTCGCGACGGTTGCCGCTGTAACCGCCGCCACATCCTCCGCACGCAATGACCTCACCCCGCAGCGCCAGAAGGCAAGATACTATTATCTCGAAGGGTTGCGCCGACAGATGGACGACGAGCCGGCGGCGGCATATGAGTATTACAAGCGCGCGGCGGCAATAGACCCGTCTTATACGGAAGCGGCTTCGGCATACGGCACACAGCGCCTTGCCGCCGAATCCGACACCTTGCAGAGCCGTCCGGAACTTGCGCGCTCGCTCGCGCTGATGCGCCCTTTTGTCGACAGATATCCTGATGAATACAACGAGGCTTTGTATTATGCATATGTCGCGGCACGCGTAGACTCGCTGAAAGAGGCGATACGCGTTTTCGAACGCACGGCACGCCTGCGTCCAGACCTCTCCTCCACTCTCGTTCATCTTTCCGAGGCTTATATGGCTGACGGAAACGTCGACAAGGCACTCGACGCCTTGTCTCGTTACGAGACTATCGAAGGGATGAATCCGCAGGTCACAATCAAGAAGATTTCCTACCATCTCTCCCGCCGCGACACTGTCGGCGCACTTGCGGAAGCCTCGGCTCTTGTGGATTTCAACCCGGCGGAACCGGCTTACAGCATATTGAAAGGAAACCTGTTCGAAATGGCGAACGAGCCTGATTCGACTTTCGTTTATTATGAAAAGGCGGAGAAGCTGAACCCCGATTACGGGGCGGCAAAACTCGCTCTTGCGAATTATTACCGGCAGCAGGGTGATTCGGCGATGTATGACTCCAAGACATACGAGGCTCTGCTTTCCGAAGATTTCGACCTCGGTCAGAAACTGATGATGCTCGAGGAATATCTCCAGAAACTACTCACCGACAAACAGAACACCGCACGCGGCGACCACCTTTTCAGCGTGCTCAGCGAGCAATATCCCCACGAACCGGATGTGCTTGACCTCGCCGCACGATATTCTGCCGCAAAGGGTGATTTCAAGGAAGCATGCGAACAGATAGGTTATGCCATTGACCTCTCGCCTTCGGAAGAGAAATACCGCGGACAGCTGATGACCTACCTGATGGCGGATGACCGTGCGGCTGATGCCGTGGAGACATACCGCGAGCTGGAGGCTCATATGACACCTTCACGAAACCTCATGGTGCTCTATGCATCCGCCGCCCAGATGGCTGACGATTTCGACACAGCTATCGAGGCATACCGCGACATACTGCGCGACATAGCGCCTTCGCTTCCGCTTGACACCGCCCTTACTGCCAAAAACATTCCGGCTTCCATACAATACGACGACCTGCAGCGGCTTTCGCAGATATTCACAAGCATCGGCGACTGCCATTACGGTCAGAAGAAACTCGACGAGGCTTTCAAGGCTTATGACAACGCACTGACTCTGTATCCCGACAACACGCTGGCTCTCAATAATTATGCATATTTCCTCAGTGAGAACGGAGGGGATCTTGACCGTGCCGCGGAAATGAGTCTGAAGAGCCTGGATGGAGAAAACTCTTCAAACCCCACATATCTTGACACGTACGCATGGATTCTGCACAAGAAAGGGGAAAACGAGGAGGCACGCAAATATCAGGCATCTGCAGTCGAGGAAGCGGCGAAGGAAAACAACGAACATGCCGAGCTTTACGAGCATTACGGTGATATTCTCTCGACCCTCGGCGAGAAGGAGGAGGCACTGGAGGCTTATGAGAAAGCCGCGGCTCTCGAACCTGACAACAACGACATTCTTCAGAAAATCAAAACGCTAAAAAATGCCAAAAGATAAAGCATCGGCTCCATGCCGCTCTAATTTTATATTTACATTGCTGCTTATGCTTGCAGCCGGGATTTCTTCCGCAATGGCACAGACCCCGGCAGACTCGATTGACGGGCGCATGGAAGCTCTGAACGCGATACTCCCCGCCTACAACGACTGGCAGACTGCCGCATTGTCGGGGAAACTGCGCATGAAAAAACTCCCTGTGTCCCCTGCTGTCAGGATATTCATGAGGAGAAACGAGGCAATCACAATCTCTGTCAGGGCTTCTTTGCTCGGCGAGGTGGGACGCATCGACATCGAGGGAGCCACTGTGCTGGCGGTCAATAAAATGAAACGCGTCTATTGCAAGGAGTCGCTTGCGGGAATCAAATATGATTATCCCGACATCATCGGCGACATACAGAGCCTTCTTCTCGGACGTGCCGTGGCTTTGCAGGCGGGCGAACTTTCGGAGGCAAATGCCGATTTCTTCGATTTCAGATCTCTTCCGGCTGATTCCATACATTCCGAGGCGGCTTGGTCGCTGACTTTTCCTCGGGGAAGAAGCGAAGAGGATGAGTTCGGCTATGAATACCGCATAAACTCACTCGGTCAGACGGAAAATCTCACACTCGAGCTTTCCACAGCCGACCATGAAATCGCTCTCTCTCTCGATTATACCTATCCGGGGAAAGGTTTCGACCTTGATATCTCTTTCACCCGCGATTTCGATAAGAAATTCGAGGCATCGGTCGAATTCAACGATATCGACTGGGAGGCGAACGCTCCGTCTCCGGTTTCCCTCAACTCCAGATATACCCGCGTCGGTATAAAACAATTCATCAGTTCCTTCTAAGTTAAATGATTCCCTCTGATATCAAGAAATATACACTCCTCTTCGTCCTGATAATTTCATTGTCGGGAATACCGGCACATTCTGTAAACCGGAAAACAAAAACCGGAACCAAGGCAAGAACCGAGCAGAAAGCGTCGGCACGCAAAACCGCCTCCAGAACCGCCTCTTCGGGAAAGAGCACCAGACGCGCCTCTAAAAAAACAAATGCCAAAGCCGAGACTTCGGCAGAGGCAAAACGCCGTCAGGCGGAGACCCAGAAGGAGATAGCGCGCACCAAAGAGGAGTTGCGCCGCAATGAGGCTGAAGTAAAAAAAGGACTCGGCGAACTGAACCGTCTCAATTCCGACATCGCGGCTGGCAGGTCATTGGTGGCGGCTGCCACCGAACAGGTCAGACTGCTCGACACCCGCATCTCTTCCCTTGAGTCGGAAATCGCTGCCTCCGAGGCGAAACTCAAGAAAATGAGGGAAGATTACCTAAGCTCAATCCGTAAGATACGGGGGAAACGCAATTCGAATTCCACTCTCGCTTTCATTTTCTCTTCCAAGAACTTCAGTCAGGCAATGCGCCGTATGCGTTATCTGAAACAGATTTCGGCATGGCGATCGAAGAAATCGGCGGAGATCTCGGAATCGGTCAAGGAGCTGACCTTACAGAAAGAGAAACTTGAAGAGTCCAGGCGGGAGAAGGATATCGCACTCTCACGTCAGGTAGCGGCGCAAAACAGACTCAACGAGCAATACCGGCAGCAGGATGCGCTGGTGGGTGAGCTGCGGCGCAACGGACAGGCGCTGCAGTCGCATCTTGCGAAAAAACAGCAGGAGGCGAACGCACTGAAGAGCCGCATCGCGGCTTTGATCGCCGAAGAGAACCGCAAGGCGGAGGAGGCAAGAAGAGCTGAAGAAGCCAGACGCGCCGAAGAGGCACGAAAGGCGGAAGAAGCGAGAAAGGCGGAAGAGGCAAGACTTCTCGCTCAGGAAGAAGCCGCTAAAAACAAGAGCGACAACAAGAAAAAAGAGGATAAGAAGAAATCTCGGACTGCTGAAAAAAAGAAATCCGATGAAAAGAAAGATTACGCCGAGGCTCGCAAGCGCAAGCCGCGTGGTGACAAGTCTTCGCAATCTTCTACTGCTTCAAAGGAAAAATCAGCGAAAAACACGGCTTCGCAGGCTGGAAATTTTGCCGCCATGCGTGGCTCGCTGCCAAAACCGGTATCGGGGGCTTTCCGCGTGACAAGCCAGTTCGGACGTCATTCGCTGCCGGAACTGCCGGATGTGATGTATGACAATCCGGGAATCGATGCCGAAACATCCGCCGGAGCATCGGCACAAGCCGTTTATGGAGGGCGCGTTTCCGGAGTATACGTGATTCCGGGATTCTCTACGGTCGTGATTGTGAACCACGGAAATTATTATACCGTCTACGGAAACATAGCCTCACCTTCGGTGAAAGTGGGAGATATAGTGAAACAGGGACAGGCTGTCGGCAAACTTGCTCCGTCGGAAGATGACCCCTCGCATTCTTCCATTCATTTCGAAGTGTGGAAAAACCGCGACAAACTGAATCCTCTCGACTGGATACGCTGAGAACGATACAGGATGCAACCGGAACCGGACTGACACAGACTGAGAAACTGTTTAGACTAAACATGAACTTATGATTACGGTCTCAAGATACACCCCTGCCCTTAAACCGCAGTGGGACGCGTTTGTCAGGGAAGCGAGAAACTCCACTTTTCTCTTCTTCCGCGACTATATGGACTACCATGCCGACCGTTTTGAAGACTGTTCGTGGATAGCCCGCAAGGGAAACAGAACGGTTGCCCTGCTTCCGGCAAATATCACAGATGATGCGGTGATTCATTCACATCAGGGTCTAACCTACGGCGGCTGGATTCTACCTTCCGGGCATGTAAACGGCGAGGACGTGCTTGAAATCTTCAGTTCGGCTATAGATGTCTGGCAGAGTGAGGGCATCGCCTCTCTCGATTACAAAACACTGCCGCATATCTATCACCGCCTCCCTTCGCAGGAAGATGAATATGCACTCTTCCGTCTTGGAGCGCGGCTGACCGAATGCAATCTTTCATCCGCGATAAAACTGAATGCATCGCAGTGGGGATACAACAAACTGCGTAAACGCGCGCTTGCCACCGCCTCTCGCCTTGATTTCAGCATCAGGGAATATAACGATGCCGCGCCATTGATCGAACTCACCGCCTCCTGCCTCAGGGAGAGACACGACACGACACCGGTGCACACTGTCGCGGAAATGCAGCGGCTTAAAGACACGTTTCCCGACAACATACGATTCTGGATACTCGAATATGACAATGCGCCACAGGCTGCTGTCTGCATCTACGACACAGGCGCGGTAGCGCACGCGCAATATATCGCCACAACACCTCTCGGTCGCGAGCTGAACCTTCTCACTCCACTTTTCGACCGTCTCATCACGGAGACCTACGCCGACCGTGCCTACTTCGACTTCGGCACAAGCAACGAAAACCACGGTCTTCACCTCAACACCGGTCTCCTCCGCCAGAAATCATCATTCGGCGCCACCGGCGTCGCATACAACCGCTACCTCCTGCAACTATAGAGCATCACCCATCCGCCAAAGCACCACGACCGACAGATTCCATACCCCTTACCGCCAGAAATTTACCACCTAACTAACTTTCCCATAAGTTATTGCAGCGATTGAAAGCGACTAATCACGCCCTGTTCGCATAGGCAGCTACGCTTCCTTTTCGACTTGAAAATTTCATTATAATTCCTTTGAAAATTCCCTCGAAAATCCCTCGTCAGATGAATGGAGTTAAATCCAAACGCTCTCTTAAAATTGATTCCGGAAAATGTAAGAGTATGTTTAGTTTTAAATTATGTTAGCATAAAGATGTATTTTTGAGGGAT
>CAMWMW010000024.1 GCA_947175455.1 uncultured Porphyromonadaceae bacterium
ACTCCATGGCTTTCTTGAAGCCCTCGCTTTCGCCGTAGTTGTTGAAATTGCCGAGAAGCTCCATGCCGTTCGCAAACTGATTCACCTGGAAATTGATGAGCTGCTGGTTGGTGTCGCCGTTGTTGTGCACACCGTCGCAGTTCTCTACCCACGCCTTGATGTTGGCTACGGCGCGTGCCGCCGCCGTGCCGTCATCCTTGAGCGCCCAGCGGAGTGCGAGCTGGTAGATTGTGGCGCAGTCGCGTCCGAAAGTAGTGGCGTTGTTCGGGCAATCGGGATTGCCGTTTGTTCGGGAAATAAGCTTTGTGGGTGTCGCAGCCCTGTTCACGTCGGAATAAGGGTTGCTCTCGAATTTGGTCCAGGCATCGGTCCAGGGCGACTCGGTCAGATGCTGACGCACATAATCGATGTCTTCCTGTGAATGCATCATGGCGGGATGCTGGATGGTATAGACCTGGGGCTTTGCCACATCTTCCCAAGAGTCCATGTCGTTCACTCCGTCTTTGATCTCGGAGCAGGACGCCATTGTCATGGCGCCTGCCGCGAGAAGCATATATTTGAATGCTTTCATTGCAAAAATTTGTTACTGTGTTATTTGTTGTTTGAAATTTCCTGCTCTGCAAATTTCACGGCATCCTCTTTGCTCTTGAACGAGCGGATCCAGAAGACATCGTACCATGCAGCTGCGGGATCCACATTGCCGTTGGGGATATCGGCAACCTTCACCTGGAAGAGATTGAAGCCGTGGTATCCTTCCCATTTTCCGACCGCAGCCTCCCAGACGATGAGACGGTTGCCGTCGCTGAGGTCTGTTCCCGCCTTGTCGTGTGCGGAAGCATCGCGCACATCCCAGGTGTTGTCACCACCCTTCTGGAGATTGGTCTTTATAGCGTATACCGGATAATCGCTGTGCCACCAGCCGAAGAGATTGTTGGCATTGCAGTCTATCTTGATATCACGTCTCCATTTGCCGGTGCCGGCGTCGGGGAAGGATATTCTCCAGTATTCATCGCCACGGTCTTCAGGAGCAGCGTTGTTCGAGCATATCCAGCCGTTCCATTTGTTTTCCGGTCCCCAGTAGCAGAGTCCGGGAGTCACAGACACCTCCACTGTGGCTGTCTCGCCGGTCGCACGGCAGGTTGCCACTACAGTTGTCGAGCCGAAACCTGTCGCGGTGACTTTGCCGCGCTCTACCACACAGACCTTGTCATCATTGGTCTCCCAGTCTACAGAACCGATTGTGGCGTTTGCCGGAACATATGTCACATCCACCGGAATCTCATAACCGGGGAGAGAAAGACCTGTAAGGTTGGCGTTCACTATCACCTTTTCCACTGCGATATAAGGATCTATGTGCAGGCGGAAATCGGTTCCCACGTTTCCTTTGTCGTGTGTGATGCAGCGGATAACCACATCTCCCTTACCCACGCATGTGACTTTTCCGGTCTGGTCAACGATCGCCTTGCTCTCATCGCTCGACATCCATGTCACACGATCATACGTATGGTCGGCGGGAAGCAATGTCGCTTTGAGCTGTATCACGTCTGTCTCATAGATCTTGCCGTCTTCTGAAACTTCTGTTGTATTGTCGATCTGAATCTCGGAAACCTTTATTACCTCGGGAATAACCTTTACTGTCACTGTTCCGGTAGCACCGAAACCGAGACGCTCCGGCACCGCGCTGATAACAGCCTCTCCAAGAGAGACGGCATGTATCGTTCCGTCCTGATCCACTGTTGCCACCTTCTCGTCAGACGATTTGAATATTATGGGAAGATCCTTTGCATCCTCCGGACCTACCGTGTAGACAAGCGTGGAGTCCATTCCGACGGCAAGAGGAAGAATCTCGCTTACCTCAAATGTGATTTCGCTGGGCACCGTAGCTTCGGTATACCATGTGGTATACACCTTGTCGTCGTCGCATGAAGCCATCGCGAGCGCGAGAAGGGCGGCAGGAACGAAACCTTTCAGATATTTTGCTTTCATTTTTAATCTTGCTTTAAATAATTGGAAAAACTTGTTTTAGCTTGCCCATCCGGGGTTCTGCTTAAGATTTTTGTTAAGCTGAAGCTGGTCTACCGGAAGCGGGAAGAGATAGTTTTTCTCGCTCCACTGGCGGCCGCTCTCCCATATCACACGACCTTCGCGGTCCACACGTGCTGCCGGGAAGTTTCTGCGACCGAACTCGGTGCCGGTGACGTGAACACCCACAAAATCCTGCGGCATCTCGACCTCGGCGGTTTTCCAGCGGCGGAGGTCATCGAGACGGAATCCCTCGCCATAGAACTCCACGCTGCGCTCGCGGCGTATCTCGGTGCGCATGCTGAGTCCGTTGTTGTTCACAAGAGCGTTCGAGAGGTTGGGCATATTCGGATTGACGCGCTTGCGCACAAGATTAAGGGATATGTTCAGATCCTCATCAGAGATATAGTTGTCACGCTCATAGACTGCCTCGGCATAAGCGAGAAGCACTTCGGCATAACGTATAAGAGGAAGGTCATATGTCTCTTTGCCGGTCTGGACCATGCGCTCGCATGCCCATTTCTGACCGAAATAACCGGTGCCGCTGCCGGGAGCGTAATTTGTGACATATTTTCGGTTCTCGTCTTCGTCGGTGAAGTCGCGTCCGCCGTTGGGATCGTCACCTTTCCAGAATGACTGACCGGGACGCATAAGGGTGTTGCTCATGCGGTTGTCGCGGTTCTGCCACTCGGAATCCATGGTGTCGTAACCCTTGAAGAGTGGGGAAACCTCGATGGGAAGTCCGTCGGAACAGAGATAGAGGTCGGGCACTTTATGCGAGACGAGCTGTGCGTTGCCGAGACATTCTGTGGTGATGTTGAATCCGATTGTCACATCGCTGTTGTATCGGCGGCTCCAGATATATTCGGTGTTGCCGCTCTTCGTGATTCCCGCGGGGTTGCTCTTCACATCCTCAAGAATAAAGAGATACTTGTAAGCTTCCGTTCCGAGTTCCGCAGGCTTGAAGATGGAGAACTGCTTGGAATCAATCACACTCTTCGCTGCCTTTGCCGCCTGGTCAAGCAATGCTGTCGCACGCTCTGTGTTGCCGCGGAATTTCTGCCATGTTCCCTCGAAAAGCGCCACACGCGCCTTGAAAGCCATTGCCGTCTCTGTGCCTACATATCCTGCCTCTACCGAGCTTACGGAAGGAAGAAGCTCCGCAGCCTTGTCAAGGTCTGAAAGAATAAGGTCGGCGACTTCCGAGCGGTCATTGCGTGCCGCATAAAGCTCGGGGCTTGTCACATCGAGAGTGTTTGTCACTATGATGGCGTCGCCGAAAAGGCGGAGCAACGTGTAGTAGCTGTATGCGCGGAAGAAATATGCCTCGCCGAGCGGTTTGGCGATATCGTTCTGATTGCCGAAACCTGCCGCTTTCTCTATGAGAATGTTACAGCGGCGGATTCTGTCATAGCTTCCGGTGTAGTTGCCATCCGAGTTGGGCACAGTGTTCGTACCGTTTGAAATGACATTCATGGAACCCTTGTCGACTATGAAGTCACTGTTCTTCTCGCCATGTTTTGCAACTGACTCCATGTTGGGGGTCCAGCTGTAGAACAGATTGGCGAACGATTGGAAATCTTTGGCAGACTGCCAGAGATTGGGGTCTGCCATCTGAGCCTGGGGATCCAGGTCAAGACAGGAGGTGCACACCAATGCAAGAGCCGCAGCCGAGATTGTCTTTAATATCTTGTTCATTGTTTTGTCTGTTTGAGATTAGAATGAGAGATGGACACCGAATGTCACGTTGCGGACAAATGGATAGCGGTTGGAGTTGGTCACGTTGCGCGATGCCTCCGGATCCCATCCGTCTTTGATTTTCGTAGCCTCCCAGAGGTCGGTGCCGGTCACATAGAAACGCACCTGCGAAAGCACTTTCTGCCTTGCGAGAAGTTCCGAGGGGAGTGAATATCCGAGTGTGATATTCTTCAGACGAAGATAGCTGCCGTCTTCAACCGACCAGGAAGAGCACTGGTAGTTGTACTGGTTGATATCATTCTCATGAGTGAGCGGAGTGTAATAACCGTTGGGGTTGGACTCGCTCCATACGTTGCCGATGAAGTGGTCGGAGAAGTTCTGAAACCATGTGCGGGTCGGGATTCTCCATCCGTCGGCTTGACCGTTCTGCTCACGCCATACAGTGCGGCGACCTGCACCCTGGAACACGACATCAAGGTCGAATCCTTTCCAGTTTACACCGAAGTTGAACGAATACTGGATCTTGGGATCGTCCGTACCAAGATATACAAGGTCTTGTGTGTCAAGCTTGCCGTCTTTGTTGACATCCTCATACATGTTTGATCCCACGCGGATTTTCGAGATGTTGCCCATTGTCGTTGTGGCGGCATAACGGTCCTGATATTTCTTAAGCATCTCGTCGTTCTCGATCTTGCCGCAATAGCGGAGACCCCACACGGAATTCAGTGGATAACCCTCCTGGTCGGAGCGCACGCCAGAGCCGATCGCGCCGGAGCCGCCGTTGTCGAGAAGCTTGTTGTCGGCATAAGTGAATGTTCCGCCGATGTGGTACTGCACGTTTCCGATGCGGTCGTTCCAAGTGGCATTGGCATCATAACCCCATGCCTTGAACTTACCCTTGTTTCCTGTCGGGGCACGGTCGCCGAGCACTCCGGGATAGATAACGTCGATAAGCATGTTGTTGACTTTCTTCCAGTAAGCCTCAACTGTTCCGGAAAGACGACCGTTGAGGAATCCGAAATCGAGTGCGACGTTATAGTTGTGAACACGCTCCCAGGTGCGGTCAACGCTTACAAGACGGCCGTTGGTATCGATCCACGAGATCTTGCCGTTGCCGATGATGATGTTCTGGTTTGGTCTGAAGTTGTAGAGACCGACTCCGGAATATGTGTCGATACCGCTCTGGTTACCTACGTTACCGTAAGAGGCACGAAGCTTGAGTTCGCTGAGCCACTCGCGAGTGCCTTCCATGAACGACTCTTCGGCAAGTCGCCATCCTGCCGACACTCCCCAGAAGAACGCCCAGCGGTTTTCCGGCTGGAATTTGGAGCTTCCGTCATAACGTGCCTGAGCCTCGAAGAGATATTTTGAGCGGAAATCATAATTGAGACGGCCGTAATATGAAAGGAGAGCCTCCTGCCATTTGTTTGCCGTGATATTATGGATTCCCTGACCGTTGACAATCGAGAGAGAGGGGATGATATCCTCCGTTGTATTGGTGTTTGACTCATAGTCGGTATATGAATACTGCACACCGAGCATCGCCTTGAAATTGTGATCCTGCGCGAATGTCTTCATATAGTCGAGATATGCCTGGACAGTGAAAAGCTCGCGCTTGTCCCACCATTTCTCGTAAGATGTCTTGTCTTCGGTAGGAGATGTGAACCACACCTTGGTGCCGGCATAGTTGTAGTAATCAACTGCAAGACTTTTCTTGTCGCGGGTATTGCCGCGATAGTTGTAACCGAATGTGGCGTTGAGGCTGAGACCGTTGATGATGTCATACTTGAAAGCCTCGCTTACATTGACAGAGACAGCCTTGTATCTGTTGTCACCGCCGAGTTCCGCCTCCCAGTTCGGGGCTTTCCAGTTGTTTCCCCATCCGTAGGGCTTGCCGTCGATTGTTGACGACGGGAAACCGGGCTGCGCCACACTGGATGTAAGACAGCCGCCGATACGTGTCGGAGCCACCTGATCCTGACGGTTAAGCGCTATTGATGATGTGAGCTGGAATTTCTCGTGGAACTTGAATGTATTGTTGAGACGGAGGTTGAAACGGTTGTTGCTGTTGTTACCCCACTTCAGGTTGGAGTCGTCATACATATACGCTGCCGACACACGATATGTCGCTTTGTCGTTGCCTCCCGACACCGCGAGGTCATGGCTCGTAGACCATGAATTTCCCCAGAGTATGTCGTTCCAGTCTGTGTCAAAGAATGTGAGGTCGGCGGTGTCACCGAACATGTTGATGGGATTCTTCACATGGTCGAAATCGAAATACTGGTCTTTGTATTCGATCATCATCTGACACCATCTGATACGCTCGAATGTATCGTCATATCCATCGTTGCGATATGCCTCGATCTGCGCGTTCGCCCAGTCTACGAGACTTGCGCCGCTCGGCTGGTTGCCGATGAATTTGCCGGTGAAAGAACCGTTGTAGTCCACACGCACGCGTTCGGACGAACCTTTCTTGGTCGTGATGAGCACGACGCCGCCTGCCGCTTTCGAACCGTAAATGGACGCTGCTGCATCCTTAAGGATATTCATTGACTCGATATCCGACGGGTTGATCTGGTTGAGGGCACCGACACCTTCATACTCCACACCGTCAATAATCACGAGAGGATCACCGCCGTTCTTCGATACGGAACCGCGGATCTTCATGTTCCACCCCTCCTCACCGGGTGCGGAGTTCGAACGGGTGACGATCACACCCGGAACCTGACCCTGCATTGCCTGCACGGGGCTTGAGAGGGTTCCTTTGTCTTCGAGCTGCTGGCTGCCGACTACGGTCACCGCGCCGGTCATGGTCGCTTTCTTCTGCGTACCGTAACCCACGACAACCACTTCGTCGAGAAGCGCGCTGTCTTCATCCAGCATGATTTTCATAGATCCGGACTCAGCCTTCACTTCTTTGGACCGGTAGCCGACATAGCTTATCACCAGCGTGCTTCCTACAGGAACATTGATGGAGAATCTTCCGTCAATATCGGTAGAGGCACCGACACTTCCCCCTTTGAGCATCACGGTCGCGCCTATCAGAGGTTCCCCGTTGTTGTCTACGATTTCACCGGTTATCACTGCCGCCTGCTTCTGGGCTGCCGGAAGCGAATAACCGGGAACCGGAAACGCAACAACCGAGGCAGCAACCATCGCCCCTCCGAGGAGAAGGCGACACCTGCCAAACGAATTATTACTTCTTTTTCGCATGAAATAAGGTTAGTTATATAGGTTTATCATATGTTTGTCAGCTCACGGCGCGCAGATATTCGCGCACATCCCGTCTGCCCATGCGGAGATGGTTTTCCACAGTCCGGGTAGAGAGATTGAGTTCGAGCGATATGTCGGATACATCCATGTCCTCATATCGGCTTCTCATATAGATTATACGCCTCTGGGGCGGAAGGCACTCAACCCGGCGCTGCTCAAGCTCAGTAATCTGACGAACATAAAATTCATTTTCGGGAGTGGAATCTCCTGCCTCATTCTCGACATCGCTCAGATCCGTCACACCCTGCCTTACATACAGACTGCGCAGATAGTCTTTCACCTGATTGGACGTTATTCTGTAAATAAATGACAGGGCTGTCTCGGCATTGATATCCTTGCCGCAGGTCAGAGCCTTGAACCATACATCCTGCGCGAGATTCTCCGCGACACTGTAGTCGTTGACTCTGGCAGCGATGTAATTCAGAATCTTTTTCGAATTTGTTCGATAAAGACTGTCGATAAGTGAATGATTCGAATGATTGGAGTTTTCCATATCGGCATCCGGTTTTGAGTATCAGTATAGATTTTAATTCTGTCATGGAAGCAGATAAACTTCCGATGCAAAATTATTCTCTAAAAACCGGGCTGACAATATTTTTAAACCTTATTATATCTCGCTATATTTTATTAGACTAATTTGTTTTATACTTACAGGTTATCAGATATTTAAGAAATTGAGATTTACAGTTTCACAATAATTTGAGACTCCTTGAAACAGCGCGGCAGCTACATTTCATCCGTTTTCCGTCACGGTTGCGGTCATTGATCGTTTCTGATGTTCTTGAGATATTCCGCAGGAGTGATGCCGGTGATGTTCTTGAAATGACGGAAGAAACTTGCCCGCGAAGAGAAGCCGCATTTCTGCGACAATGCGGTAAGTGTATATCTGGATGTGTCAAGTTCCGTCACAATCCGCTTGAACTCGGCGACACGATACTCATTGATATAATCATACCAGCTTTTCTCCAGATACTGGTTGAAAAGGAAAGAAAGGGCATGGGCGGTAGTATCTACCATACCTGCAAGATCGGATATCTTTATATCCGGGGAAGTATACGGACGCTCCTTCTTCATGAGCTGCTCAAGTTTTTTATAAAGCCGCATGCATTCCTCATCTGTCAGACGGGTGGTCCGGTAGGACGCTTTTTTCGGATCGGCGACAGTCGCGACAGCAGTATCTTCGGGTGATTCCTGCTCCTCCGCCTTTTTTACAGCCGACTTGTTTCTGAAGACTGTCCACACTACTCCCCCCGCCACCAGCAGAAGCACAACCGCAAAAACATACCAGAAGCTTACTGTTCCGGCACGCCTCACAGTAAGGATCTGCTCGCTGCCGGGTTCTCCCGGAAGCCGGAAATGAACCCTGCTCACCCCTGTGGGAAGATTGAAAAGATGCACCGGCGTGCTGCCGTTGGTTATCTTCCAACCCTTGTCGACACCTTCAAGATAATACTCCACCTCAAAAAACTCAGGATCGCAATAATTGAAATTCGCAATATTTATCTCAAGGTCGGACTCTTCGTTTTTCAGGGAAATTTCTGTTTTGTATCTGTCGGACTTGATTCTGCCGGAACCCACACTCTCTCCGTTGCTTTTCATATCGGATATGCTGATATCAGACATTTTTTGTTTTCCGGCTTTCTTGAAATCCTGATAACGCAGTTTGTAGAGTCCGTTTACCGTTCCGAACCAGAGATCGCCGTTCTTCTCCCTATAGGGTTTGCAAAGAGTAAAGACAGGAGCGGATGTCCCGTTGAGATTGTTTACCACCGACGGCACCATCCCCTCCCTGTAACGCCACAGACCGGTGTCCGTGCCTACCCATAGACCGCCGTCGATGTCTTCTGTCACGAATGTCCGCATCTTGAACCGGTCATCGGATTCATCGCCAAGCACCGATATGCGCGACAGTTCTATGTTGGATTGCCTTATGGCTCCGCGGTCGGGAACGAAATAGAGCCGATGGCGCGAATCTTCGTAGACAGCACGGATCTTGGCGCTGGAAGGAAAATCCTTCGGGAAACCGGTCGCGCTGATTGTATGCCCGTTCCACAAAGCCATACCCTGCTCTGTGCAAAGCCAGCCCCGTCCTCTTGAATCAAAAAAGATTTCGTATACATTTCCCGAGGGAAGATGGGAGTTCGCCGATGTATACACAGCCGAGACCTGTCCGCCGGGCTTGTCGAAACGGTAGACTCCCGATGATGTGGCAACCCAGAGAGAATTGTCTGGTCCGACCTCCATGTCAAACACACTCTCCCCTGCCGTCTCCGGAGGTCCGAACCTGCGCACAGAGCAGTGTTCAGGATCGAATACATAGGCACCGCCATGGTAGGTCCCAATGTAAAAACACTCCCCCCAGGCAGTTACACAAAATATCAGATTTGAGGAAATCTCCGGTTTGTGAACATGTCTGACAATCCCCCTCTCTTCATCGACATAATAGAATCCCTCATGAGTACCTATCACCCGCTTCTTCCCTTCGATTGCGAGAGAGCGGACGGCAGAACGACTCATGTCAGGAAGCCCCGGAAATTCATAAAGTGAGATATAGGCGTTATTGCTTGGAGTATAGTCGACACCGCTCTGATAATAACCGACCCATAATCTGCCTATGTCATCGACAAGCATTGAATATACGGAATTCGAGCGCAGACTCCGGTTATTTTCCGCTGATGTGGAAAGATAGCGGCTAACGCGCCTCTCTGATGGAGAATAAAGGAATATTCCCTCGCCATCGGTGCTGACAAGAATGTTGTCGCCGCCTGCACCGCAGATGGATGTGACCACATTGTTGCCCACACTCACCGGCTGTCCGAACCGGAATCCGGAGAGAGAGAAGGGCACAATGCCATCACCTTGCGTGCCGATATACAGCACATCTCCGAGTTTACGGAGATGCGATGCATCCGAAGCCACATTCAGCGGATAGGTTATTATATTGTCCGTTTCAAACGAAAGATAATGAAGGGCATGTTCCGCAAGAATCCACAACCCTTTGTTCCTGTCCATTGCCAACGCCTTGACTCTGTTTGCCGCCGACATCATGTCGGGCACCACGAGACGATGGCGAAGGTCTCTGCTTCCCTCTTTCAGAATAAAAACCCCGCTGTCGGTGCCTATATAAAGGGTGCCGCGACCATCTGACGCAAGACTGCTTACAGCCCCGCTTATCCTGTCGGGGAAAATGCGGACGGGGGTGCTGCTT
>CAMWMW010000025.1 GCA_947175455.1 uncultured Porphyromonadaceae bacterium
AGAAACTCTGGAACGAGATTAACCACAAGTATGTCTATACCGTTCACTACGACAGTAAGGAACTGATAGACAAGGTTATCGCCAACTTGAAGAAGAATCTCGCCGTAACCAAACTCCAGTACGTCATGGTTTCGGGAGTACAGGATAAGGAGAACGTAACGGAGTTTGGCAATACTAAATCAACTACTCGCGAACTGACGGACGTTTGCACTTCGTCTGTTCCTTATGATGTTGTCGGAGAGATTGCGAGAGGCGCACGTCTGACCCGACGTTCCGTTGTGAAAATTCTTAAAGGTATAGGCTTGAAAGTCTTGTTGTTCAAGAACAATCCCGAAGAATTTATCCGCAATGTCATTAAGGCTATCCGCGAGGAAAAAGCGACTATGATTGTAGATCATATTACCTACAACCCTACTAAGGCTGACCCTTACGACAGCACAATCTTTGTGCCAGAACGTCGTCTGAATGTGAATAAGGCTCTCGAACTGTCAAAGCATATCACACCATACGTTTCTTACGACAGCGACGGAGAGAAGAATTTTGCCCAAGGACTGGAAAGTGCAACGGAGGTTCTGATATTTGCCAAACTTCCACGCAAACTCAAAATACCCACGCCTGTCGGCTACTATGCACCTGACTGGGCGATAGAATTTGAGGAGGGTACGGTTCGCCACGTGTTTTTTGTCGCCGAGACCAAAGGTTCACTCGACAAGATGGAGCTTCGTGGAGTTGAAAAAGCCAAGACCGAGTGCGCTAAACGCCTTTTCAACTCAATATCGACGAACACCACACGATACGGTGTTGTCGACAAATTCGAGAATCTTTACAACATCATTAACGGCATAGACTAATGACCAATTACGACGAATTAGATAGTTACAACGGCGACCCCGTACATGATATGGAAGTTGACTACGACTTCCATATCAACACGGGCGAGTTGCCCGACGAGTTCGGAGACTCCGACCTTGACGAGTTTATCAATAATCATAACGACTGGGATTAATTATGAATATCCTTAAATCTATATTCAGAGAGCATTCAGTGAAGTCGCAGATAAACGAATATAACAAGCAAACTTATGACGAGTAAACAATTAGACTTTGTAACCTGTGTCATCGGAGCCTTGTCACTCATGACAGGTCAGTCATGTTCACTGATATACAGAAGACTCCATTCAGCCGGAATAATCAAGGATTATTTAGCAGCAGCATACGATGTGCTCCATACATTCAGTCTTGAATATGTTGCCGAAGATGTGATTGCCTTGATGAAAAAGAAAGGAATTGCCATATGTTAGTCTATCATTCTTCTGACCAGTGTTTTGAATGTCCGGATGTGGTTCATTCTCGCGATGCTCTCGACTTCGGTAAGGGTTTCTATGTCACCAGGCTAAAAGACCAGGCTGAGAAATATGCCAACCGTTTCCTGAGAGTTGGCAGTGATGCCTATCTGCATATTTTTGAGTACAATCCCGATTCTGAGATGAGAGTTAAGTTTTTTGAATCGTATGATATGGAATGGCTTGATTTCGTATGCAGTTGCCGAAAGGGATACGATGTCTATAAGGAATATGACATTATTGAAGGCGGTATTGCCAATGACAAGGTATTCCAAACGGTAGATTTATATATGGCAGGAATCTATAGTAAGGAGCAGGCACTTCAGAATCTTGCGTATGAAAAGCCGAATCATCAGTTGTGTTTCATTACTCAAAGAGCAATCGACGGATGCCTGAAGTTTGTTGATTATAGAAAGTATTGTCATGGATAAGCCTACAAGAATCTTACGAGACATGAAGTACGCCCGCATCATAGAGTTGATTGCGGAAAAGCAACGTATTTCTCTTGAAGATGCTATGGATATGCTATACTCTTCTCCGCTGTTTGAAATCATCGATGATGGAACTGCGGATTTGATATGTAGAAGTGACATTTATCTTGCAGAGGAAATCATACGCCTGAATATACAGTCTCAGGAATGACGAAGCTACGCGAAGTGGTCGAGCATATCACTTTCCTGAATCCGGAGAACCGACAGCATGGAAATTCGAGCTTCCCGGTAATCTGGTGGCTATCATCTCACGAAGTATTTTCATAGTTCGTTATAATAGAATATTTTGTGCCCAATCGGGAATATCCTCAGTGTATTGCTTTGCTAAAACTCCCTCTGAGAGACGGAAGAGAGGGCGGGCATCAACATCGTCAATTGAGTTATCGTAGACGTAAAGACGGTCAATGATTGATGCTACTATTTTGCAGTTTTGAATTGACTTGTTGTAGCGAGAGATAATTTTGGTGATTGGTACATCATGTCCGCCTTCCATTACTCGCTTGGCGATACGCGATGCATTTATTGTCGGGTTAGATGTGGAAATGAAGAATATTCGAATAAAGAACCCTGCTTGCTTTGCTCTGATAACAAAGTCAATTTTATCTTGCGCAGAAAAAACGGTCTCAAATACTAAACTCCTCTTTTCTTTAAGACACTGTTCGCGAAGGTCAGAACAATAAGTAGCCGCCTTCAGCACGGATTCTGAATTGTTCCAATCGCCGAACAAATCATTGGCAATCTGGTCGGGATTTATATACGTTGTACCCTCAGCCCACTCGTGATGAAGAAACTTTTGGGTAATAGAAGTCTTGCCTGACCCATTAGGTCCGGCAATTATTATCAGTTCCGGTTTATGTTCAACAGTTGCCATTCTTGACTTCGTTAATGCGGTCAGCCCATTTGGCTTGCTGTTCATCAGCACCAAGACGTAATTCCTCAAAGTATTTTTTTGTGGCCTCTTCGTGCCGTCTCTTTGCGTCCTCTGCCGCCTCGCGCATGATTTGGGCAAGCATCTCGTCGGTTGGGTCCTGACCGGAGTTGAACCGATATGAGTTCATTTCAGCTTCTGACATAGTATGTAAATGAAAATGGCTGCAATGCTGCCGATTGGGACACACATTGCAGCCATTATTAATTACTGATATTCGGCTGATTAATTATTCTTCGATGGCTGCCTGTGCCGCCGCTACACGGGCGATGGGCACGCGGAAAGGTGAGCAGCTGACGTAGTTCATACCGAGATTCGCGCAGAATTTCACTGAACTGGGCTCGCCACCATGCTCGCCACAGATGCCTACCTTCAGATCGGGACGTGTCGCACGACCTTTCTTAACACCCATCTCTACGAGCTGACCGACACCTGTCTGGTCAAGTACCTCAAACGGATCTACCTTGATGATGCCGTGCTCTTTGTAGAATTTCAAGAACTTGGGAGCGTCATCACGTGAGAAACCGAATGTCATCTGGGTGAGGTCGTTGGTTCCGAATGAGAAGAATTCAGCGACCTCTGCGATTTCGTTGGCTGTAAGTGCCGCACGGGGAACCTCAATCATTGTTCCGACTTTGTAGATTACTGAGTCGCCTTTCTCTTCGAATACTTTCGCAGCAGTTGTGTGAATAACATCTGCCTGGTTCTGAAGCTCTTTGAGAGAACCTACCAACGGAACCATAATCTCAGGAAGAACCTTGATGCCGCGAGCCTTGCATGCGAGTGCCGCCTCGATGATGGCGCGTGTCTGCATTTCGGTTATCTCGGGGTATGTGATGCCAAGACGGCAACCTCGGTGTCCGAGCATCGGGTTAAACTCTTCGAGTGAATCAACCTTTGCCTTGACCTCTTCGAGTGTGAGACCCATCTCGGACGCAAGCTCTTTCTGAGTAGCAGTCTGATGAGGTACAAACTCATGCAACGGCGGGTCAAGAAGGCGAACAGTCACACCATAGCCATCCATAGCCTCGAAAATTCCCTCGAAGTCGCCACGCTGCATAGGCAGAAGTTTGGCAAGTGCCGCACGACGACCCTCTTCGTCAGATGCAAGAATCATCTCACGTACAGATTTGATTCTGTCGCCTTCGAAGAACATATGCTCTGTACGGCAAAGACCGATACCCTGAGCTCCGAAACGACGTGCCTGTTTTGCATCGCGGGGAGAATCCGCATTTGTGCGTACAAGAGTCTTGGCGAATTTGTCAGAGAGGTTCATGATTGCGCCGAAGTCGCCATCAAGTTCAGGTTCGGTTGTCGGAACCTGACCGTCATATACATCACCTGTAGAGCCGTTGAGCGAGATCCAGTCTCCCTCCTTATAAACCTTGCCGTTCATCTCTACAGTCTTTGCCTTGTAGTCAACAACAATCTCACCGGCACCAGACACGCAGCATTTACCCATGCCGCGAGCAACAACCGCAGCATGAGATGTCATACCACCGCGCATTGTGAGGATACCCTGTGCCACAGCCATACCGCGAAGGTCTTCGGGTGAAGTCTCGATACGCACAAGAACAACTTTCTTTTTCTTTTCTGCCCATTCTTCGGCATCGTCAGCCTGGAATACTACCTGACCGGTTGCGGCACCGGGAGATGCAGGCAGACCTTTTGCCATGACTTTGGCACGCTTGAGCGCGTCTTTGTCAAACACCGGGTGAAGAAGTTCATCGAGTTTCTGCGGCTCTATGCGGAGAAGCGCTGTCTTTTCATCTATTTCGCCGGCACGGAGAAGATCCATCGCGATTTTCACCATTGCGGCACCGGTGCGCTTGCCGTTACGGGTCTGGAGCATCCAGAGTTTGCCATCCTGAATTGTGAACTCCATATCCTGCATGTCTTTGTAGTAGTCTTCAAGACGTTTTGCGATAGCTATAAGCTCGGCAGCACATACAGGCATTGATTCCTCAAGAGAAGGATATTTCTCGCGACGCTCTTCTTCAGAAATGCCCTGAAGTTTTGCCCATCTGCGTGAACCTTCCACTGTAATCTGCTGAGGTGTGCGGACACCTGCAACGACATCCTCACCCTGTGCATTAATAAGGTATTCACCGTTGAAGATATTCTCTCCTGTAGCTGCATCGCGGCTGAACGCAACACCTGTGGCTGAGTTGTTACCCATGTTACCGTAAACCATAGCCTGAACGTTGACGGCAGTACCCCACTCTTCCGGGATCTGGTTCATACGGCGGTAGATAATGGCACGTTCGTTCATCCAGCTGTCGAACACGGCGCAGATACCGCCCCACAGCTGCTCCCATGCAGACTCGGGGAAATCTTTGCCGGTATATTCTTTAACGGCGGCTTTAAAACGCTTGACAAGTTCCTTGAGATCATCTACATCAAGTTCATTGTCAAATTTCACACCCTTCTCCTCCTTAACCTTATCCATGATAGCCTCGAAAGGATCGATGTCGGTTTTGCTCTTCGGCTTCATTCCAAGCACAACGTCACCGTACATCTGTACGAAACGGCGATAGCTGTCCCACGCGAAACGAGGATTGCCGCTCTTTTCTGCCATTGTGGCAACAGTAGCATCGTTCATACCGAGGTTGAGCACTGTATCCATCATACCGGGCATGGAAGCGCGGGCTCCGGAACGTACTGAAACCAGAAGAGGATTAGAAGAATCATCGAATTTATTGCCGGTAAGTTCCTCGACATGGGCTATAGCTTTCTCAACTTCAGCCTTGATGTCTTCCACAACTTTGTCACGGCCATATTGTGTGTATTCTGTGCAGACTTCTGTGGTAATCGTGAATCCGGGAGGCACCGGCATTCCCAACAGGTTCATCTCTGCAAGGTTTGCACCCTTGCCGCCAAGGAGATTTCTCATTGACGCATTACCTTCGGCTTTTCCGTCACCGAACGTATATACTTTTTTTGCCATAGAGGTTATAAAAATTAATTATGACTTAAATTAAATATAATATTTCTATCTTTATATCATATTGTGTTTTCAATCGGTATTTTGAGCCTTTTACATTAGCATCCAACAGATTAAACTATTGCAAAAGATAAAATATCTCAATTATATACATGTATGAAAAAGCACGTTTTCAAGACTGCTTCCTATTTAGCAACTGCAAATATACAAATTTGTTGTTAATTTTTAGTATTTTTGCATTGAAAAAGTAATATTTAAGATAATAAATGGGACGAAAACGCAAGGAACAGCCAATTCTGAGAAATATAGAAATAAGCGGCGTTGCCGCCGAAGGCAAAGCACTCGCCAAAGTGGCGTGGAAAGATGATGATGAAAACAAAATAGTTGTCTTCATCCCATTCGGTGCGCCCGGCGATATAGCGGACATAAAGATTGACCGTAAAAAACACAGCTATGCGGAGGGACACATAGAAAACATGATCACCCCCTCTCCTATCCGTGTCAGTCCGAAATGCGCTCATTTCACAATATGCGGTGGTTGCAAATGGCAGCATCTTCCATATGAGGAACAATTGAAATTCAAGCAACAGCAGGTTGTCGACGCTCTCCAGCGTATAGCAAAAGTAGAATTGCCGGAGATTTCTCCGATTCTCGGTTCTGAACATGTATGGCACTACAGAAACAAGATGGAATACACATTTTCCAATAAAAAATGGAGAACCTGGGAAGATGTGCGTTCCGGCAAAGAGTTTAACGATTCGGGCAATGCCCTTGGCTTTCATATCCCCGGAGCATTCGACAAAGTATATCATATAGATGAATGCTTCCTGCAGGATGATCTCGGAAACAGAATACGGAATTTCATATTTCAGGAAGCTGAAAGCCGCGGACTCTCCTTTTATAACATCAGGGAGAACACGGGGATGCTAAGAACCCTGATGATACGCATTGCATCAACCGGCCAAGTAATGGTATGTCTGGTGTTCGGCGAAGACAGACCGGAAGAGAGTGCAGCATTGCTAAAAACTATTGCCGACAGATTTCCCGAAATCACCTCATTACTCTATGTAGTGAACCTGAAACTCAACGATACTATTTCCGACCAGGAGATTCATTCATTCAGAGGTCCGGAGTATATAGAAGAAGAGATGGAGGGATTAAAATTCAGGGTGAACGCAAAATCTTTTTACCAGACCAATTCGGCACAGGCATACGAACTTTATAAAGTTGCCCGCAAGTTCGCCGGACTTGACTGCAATAATGACAGTGAAGATAAGAAGCCGCTCGTGTATGACCTCTATACAGGCACAGGCACAATAGCCAATTTTGTTGCACGTGCGGCACGTCAGGTAATAGGAATTGAATATGTCGAAGAGGCAATAGAAGATGCAAGACTGAATGCAAGTGTCAACGGACTTGACAACACACTTTTCTACGCCGGTGACATGAAAGAAATACTGACCGACGGTTTTATAGGGACTCATGGGAAACCCGATGTCATGATTATAGATCCTCCCCGTGCCGGCATGCACGAGGATGTAATCAAAGTCATTCTTAACGCCCGACCTTCGGTAATAGTATATGTAAGCTGCAATCCTGCAACTCAGGCGCGCGACCTTTCACTTCTTGACTGTGCATATCGTGTGACGGATGTCCAGCCTGTAGACATGTTCCCACACACACATCATGTCGAGAATCTTGTCAGACTTCAATTAAAATAACAAAACCCACCATAATCACCGACACGGCACCGGAGTCCATTTCGCTCCGGTGCCGTGTTGTCTGGAATCGTTTTATATTCGTCTCCCAAATGTCACTCTTCCTCCACTTCGATTTCAATCTGGAAATTCTCAAGAAACAGAATTGTCTTGGAAATATAATCTGCCATAACCACGTCTTCGTCAACAAAAGGCACGACATCCCTGTAAGCCGCCATTACACTTTCAATGTATGGCGAGGATTTGAGCGGACGACGGAAATCTATGCCCTGAGCTGCATTCATAAGTTCAACAGCCGCTATATACTTGAGGTTATCTACAATCTTGTGCAATTTTGTAGCGGCGTTAGCACCCATCGACACAAGATCTTCCTGTCCGTTTGAACTGACTATTGAATCACATGACGCAGGCCATGCGAACATTTTGTTCTGACTTACCATCGAAGCTGCGGCATATTGGGGAATCATGAATCCAGAATTCAAACCGGGATGTGCCACAAGGAAAGGCGGCAGTCCGCGCTCTCCAAGAATCAGCTGCGCGACACGGCGCTCGGATATATTGCCAAGCTCATGAAGAGCGACGCCCATATAGTCGAACGCAAGAGCCAACGGCTCTCCATGGAAGTTGCCACCCGAAACCACCAAATCAAGATCAGGGAAAACCGTGGGGTTGTCAGTGACTGAGTTGATTTCAGTATGAAGTATGTCAGTAACATGATTCATGGCATCCTTTACGGCTCCATGGACCTGAGGAATGCATCGGAACGAATAAGGATCCTGCACATGCTCTTTATGGCGGGCAATTATCTCACTGCCTTTCAGCAGCCAGCGGTATATTTTCCCTGTCTCTATCTGTCCACGATGCGGGCGAACCTGCTGAATGCAATCGAAGAAAGGTTCTATCCTGCCGTCAAACGCTTCAAGGGACATGGCGCCGAAAAGATCAAAACAATTAACCAGATGCCATCCGTCAATTAGAGCCTTGATGCCGTTGGCACTCATAAATTGAGTGCCGTTAAGAAGAGCAAGCCCCTCTTTCGACATAAGTCGTATGGGTTTCCAGCCAAATATGTTTAGAGCCTCTGCGCTGCGTATTCTTTTCCCTTTATACCACACCTCTCCCTCGCCTATGAGCGGAAGGAAAAGGTTGGCAAGTGGCGCGAGATCTCCCGACGCTCCGAGAGAGCCTCTGTCGAAGACAACCGGAAGGACATTGTTGTTGTACATATCAAGAATACGCTCGACTGTTATTGTCTGCACTCCGCTGAAACCCATCGACAACGCATGTGCCTTCAGAAGAAGCATCAGTTTCACGATAACATCGTCTACTGGCGTGCCGACGCTGCATGAATGGCTTTTTACAAGATTTTCCTGTAAAGTCGACAGCTCATCACGCGATATGTGTTTGTCACAGAGTGAACCGAAACCGGTTGTGACACCATAAATAGGAGCAGTATTCACATCTGTCTTTCTGTCAAGATATTCCCTGCACCTTTCTATTCTCTGACGGCCCTCCTCGGAAAGTACAAGTCGGGTATTGTCATTGATGATGCGTTCAATAAGGTCATACGTCAGTTCTGACGAACCCACTGCGTATGTTTCCAGTCTATCCATGGTATATAAGTTTTTTTTAAGAGTATGTTTAGTTTTAACACGAATTTAAACTAAAATGACTTTTGGAAATTCTTTAAGTCATCATAAAGTGTCTTTTTGGTGCTTTCAGCCAAGTTTCGGCAGTCGCAATTCAGAGATTGCTCCTTTCTCAACTTGCTGAAATCCCTCAAAAATACATCTTTATGCTAACATAATTTAAAACTAAACATACTCTAAGTGGTTGATAAATTCAATTGTTTAAAAACTTTCAGTTGCGAGCCACAACCCTACCGCGGCTGATAACGGTATTCACACAGTTCATCCCTACATAATAAGGCAGCATGCGGTAGTTTTCGAATTCAAGTATCACAACATCACCGCTTTTCCCCACCTCGACAGACCCGGTCTCGGATGCGAGATCAAGCGCAGCCGCACCATTGAGAGTCAAAGCGGTTATGGTCTCCTCTACTGACATTTTCATATAAATGCATGCCAAGGCTATTGTAAGAGGGATAGAACCGCTGAAACAAGAACCGGGGTTAAGGTCTGTGGCAAGAGCCACTGCCGCACCGGAATCGATAAACTTGCGTGCCGGAGCAAAGGGTTCCCGCAGCGCGAACGCTGTCAAAGGGAGAAGGGTTGCCACAGTGCCGGACTCTGCCATTCTGGCGACTCCCTGATCGCTTACGTGCAGCAGATGGTCGGCAGACACCGCGCCCAGTTCCGCGGCAAGTTCCGCGCCGCCGAGCGTTACAATCTCGTCTGCATGAAGTTTAAGCTTGAATCCTGCTTCACGTGCCGCTTGTAAAAAACGTCTTGAATCATCGATCTCAAAAACATTCTTTTCAGTAAAGATGTCGCAGAACACAGCCTTACCTTTGACTGCCGGAATCATTTCCCGAATCATGAAATCCACATATTCGGCAGTGCGCCCTTTATATTCCTGCGGTACTGCATGCGCTCCAAGAAAAGTAGCGACAACTCTCAGCTTACGGTCTGCATCTTTAGAAAGCGAATCAATCACATCAAGCATTTTGACCTCTGTTGCGACATCAAGACCATATCCGCTTTTGGCTTCTACTGTTGTCACTCCCATGGAAACCATTCTGTCGATAAACCACTCTGCCTTCTTTTTAAGTTCCGAATGAGATTCGACACGAGTGGCAT
>CAMWMW010000026.1 GCA_947175455.1 uncultured Porphyromonadaceae bacterium
GTTTATAAAGCGATTTATGGCTTGCGGACAATTCCTTTCGACTTTCTGCCGTTGATTGCAATGGTCAGTGGTTCGGGAAAACGCACAATGCGGATGCTGTCGCTTTCATGTTCGGCAGGAAGCGATTCAAGATAGTCCATATCAATGAAGCCATTCCCTCCGTCCGGATCTATGGTGAAATATCCCACGCCGAAAGATGTAAGGTTCTGGAAGAAGTGTGTGCCCTGAGAGGGTTCTATCCTGTAACCGGGCAACGCTGATTCCGCGATAAGACGTGCCCCGGCGATCTGTGACCATTTGACCGGAATACCGAGTGCCGGGTCGGAAGAACCCCATCGCCCCGGTCCGACAAGAATATATGGCTCGCCAATTTCCACAAACCGCGTGTTTATAGCCTCTATCTCTTTTACGAGTTCGGGATTACGCGCCGAATCAAACGTGCCGGGTTTCACATAGACAATATACCTTACGTTGTCCATTATGCCGTGACCAAGCGCGGTCTCGCTCCGCAGTATGAGATCCTTGTCGTCAATATCCATTATGGAGTCATCAAGCATCTCCTTGGTGTCTACGATCGGACGGATCTGCAGCCAGTATACCGTGCCTTTCTCTCCATCCCTGCCGGGAACGGGATTGATATTGCCCGCAAATTCGATCTCTACCGGTCGACCCATCTCATACTGACCGGTCTCAAGCATGAAGCCTGCGATCTTAGCCAGAGGGAAGACATTATGTTTCAAGACATTCGCAAATGTCACAACTTTTCTTCCCCGACCGAATTCAGTGTCGCGGATTATCCTGTCATCGACATCGAAGGTAGACACAAGATATTTCAACGCTCCGGTCTTGAAGGCATCCGCCACACTAAGTCTGCTGATATTGAAACTGTCGTCCACAAGAAATTCCGCCGCTTCTCCGTTGTGTTCCGGAAGCGCATAGAGTGATGTCTGCGTGTCGCGCAATGCAAGCTCAAGGGTGGATGTCTGAAGCACTTTGTCGGGATGCGAGGGGGAAAACCTGAGAGAGACTCCTCCGTCAACAATATACTTGCCAAGACCGGCGGCAACCTCGACCACTCCTTCTTCCGCCGTCTCATCGCCGGTGGGATAGTAATTCAGCGAGCGTCCGACTCCGGAGAAACTCGGATAGTAGAAACCTGAATGCTCCTCTCCCGCCACTTCCTGCAGTATGACCGCCATCTTCTCCTGGTCGATGACATTGCTAGTGGCGTTCATGTATGCCTTGGAATCGGAAAAGAATACGGAGGCATAAACCGCCTTTACGGCATCGGTCAGCATACGCATACGCACCGCCGTGTCCTCTATATAAGGAATCATATATGTGGAATAGATTCCGGCAAAGGGCTGATAATGCGAGTCTTCAAGCAGAGAACTGCTTCTGACGGCGAGAGGACGGCGCACAACATCGAAAAACGCCTCGAAATCGGCAATGACATCATCCGGCAGACTCGCTTGCAGAAAAGCTTTAAGTATCTCCTCATCCGGTGCGTCGGAAAGCGCTATCTTATACAGACAGTTGCTGTCCATGAACTCATCGAAGATATCGGTGCACACTACGACTGTATGCGGTATCGTTATCTGCACTCCGTCGAAATCGTCACATACGGGATTGCGCTTGATAATCTGGTCAATAAAGGCAAGACCGCGTCCTTTCCCGCCCAATGAGCCTTCTCCTATACGGGCGAAGTTGCTCCATTTGTCGTAATTCTCTTTCTGAAACACCGCCACGACTCCCCTGTTCTTCATGCGGCGGTATTTCACGATTGTATCGAATATTATCTGCTTGAGCCGTGGCGTGTCGGACATGTCTCTCAGCTCGATCCCTTTGAAAACCTCTGCCAATGGAAAGAGCGCACGGGAGTAGAGCCAGCGCGATATGCTGTTGGTGGAGCAATAGTAATAGAGAATGTCGTCAGGTATGGATTCGATGCTTTTCTGCAGATCCTTGAGATTGCTGATACGCATCAGCTCGTTTCCGCTCTGTGGATCACGGACTATGAAGTCACCGAAACCGAATTTCTTTGAGACCGCCTCGCGGAGATCAAGGGGAAGTGTCTTTGAGTTTTTGTCAAGAAACACATAACCTGCCGCTTCCGCAGGCGTGCGGTTCGCACTCTCCTGACTCTCCATGATAATGGGCATGTAGGGATTGCGTTTCCTGACCATGCGGGCGAATTTCATACCCGCATCGGGGTCTTTTTCTCCATTCACAGGAAACCGGGCATCGGTGATGACTCCGAGTATATTGTCGCCGTATTTGTCAAAGAGTCCCTTTGCCTCCTCATAGTCTCGCGCAAGGAGCACTTTCGAGCGTCCGCGCATACGCATCATCTGCTCATGCTCGTTCAGCGCCTCGGTGGCGCAGCGCATCGACTGCTTGAGAAGAAACTTGAAAAGATGCGGAAGAATCGATGAATAAAACCGTATGGAGTCTTCTATCAGAAGAATAGCCTGTATGCCTACTTCCTCTATGTCTGTATCGGCATTCATCCGGTCTTCTATCAGCTTGATTATGGCAAGGATAAGATCCACATTGCCAAGCCAGGAAAAGACGTAGTCCACCCCCCTGAGGTCTTCGTTGGCTATGCGGCGTCTCACCTCCTTGGAAAAAGGGGTGAGCACTACAAGCGGTATGTCCGGATAGAGATTGTCTATGTTTACTGCTTCCCTGAATGTCTCGCTGACATCGACACCTGGCATGGCGATGATAAGATCGAACGAGTTCTCCGCCAACGCCACATATGCCTCGTCGTAGTTCGCAACCTTCGTAAAACGCGGCGGAGAGGAAAGATTGAGCCTTACATATTCGAAATATATCTGCTCGTCGACACGACCGTCTTCCTCAAGCATGAACGCATCGTAGGGCGTGGCTATCAGAAGCACATTGAAAATGCGCTTCTGCATGAGATTCTGGAATGCGGTATCCTTCAGGTATAACCTGCTCAGTCCCGCGCCCTGTAGATTTTTCATGACGCGGGATTATGCATTCGCGTTGCTGTGCGCCTCAAGGAATTTGTCTATTGCCTCGGGCATCGAACGTGCCTCCACTGTCGGCGCGGAGATATCAAGCCGCAGACCGGCGTCTTCCACAGCCTTGGCGGTGGTGCTGCCGAATGTGGCTATATATGTGGGGCGTTCATCCTGATTGAAATCGGGAAAGTTCTTCTTCAGAGATGCGATTCCGGCAGGACTGAAGAACACCAGCATGTCATAGTCAAGATCTTCATCGGGCTGGAAATCGTTGCTGACCGTACGGTACATGACAACCTTGGTCACGTCAAGTCCAAGCTTGCGCAACTCCTCGACATCCTCTTTGTGCACATCGGAAATCGGGAAAAGAAATTTCTCTTTGTTGTTTTTGACAAGCGAGGCTACAAGCTGGGGATCATCGAGCTTGCCGGTCTTGCCGAACGATATCTTGCGCTTGCGGTAAACGATGTAACGCTGAAGGTAAAGCGCAATCGATTCGGTAGTGCAGAAATAACGCATCGTGTCAGGCACTTTAACTCGTGATTCCTCGCAGAGTCGGAAATAGTGATCTACTGCTGTGCGCGATGTGAATATGATGCCTGTGTAATCGGCAAGATTCACCTTTGCGGCACGAAATTCTTTGGCGGTCAGACCCTCGATCTTGATGAAAGGACGAAAAACCATCTCAACCCCATATTTATTGCAGATATCATAATATGGAGATTTCTCCGATGAGGGCTTAGGCTGGGAAACTAATATCTTCTTAATATTCATTCTCAGTTATTGTATAAGCAACATACCCGGCATCCTGTCCAATACACGGATTCAACCTTTTCAAAGCAACATAGAGCAGATTTGAAGGGCTGCCAGATATGCGAGAATCAACGGTACAATTTCTAAACTGCAAAGGTAGTACAAAAAAAGCAACCAAGAAGACATTTGGTTGAAAAAAATTCTAAAACCTTTGTAAATAAACTGTATTTTACCAAAAACGAAGACACAACCGGCGATCATGAGGATAATTCTGCCCCATTCGGCATAACACAGCGATAACAACGCGAGCGGAAAAAACACGAAAGACTGAAGTCCCATAAGAGCGGTCGCTCCCTTCACCCAAAGCCGCGTCAGCTGCCGGTCGGAGAAGACGTTGCCAACTATTTCATACGACAGAAGCATAAAGATGACATAAACAGCCGCGACTCCGGCGCATAGCCCGATTCCGCACAACGGACTGTCCGGAATGCTGAACGAGCCGAACGGCGAATCGGTAACAGTGAGACGGAGCAACTCCCACAGCAATACCCCGACACTGCAGATCCAGCCGGTAATGAGTATCAACAGAAAGGAGGTCTCCTTCACTGTGTTGTCAAACATGTTGTGACGGGTGCGGACATCCTTCATGTCCGACACAAGTATCTTGATATAACGCGGGGTGTTCTTGAGCTTAAGACAGACAGCACAGAATATGACCGCCAAGGCGACAAAAACCCATGACAGTCCGTCACCGCTTCGTGAGGCGGCTTTCCCCGCTGCCTCCTGCACATGCTCGCGATACGGTGCCTGAAGCACTATCCCGTAACCGCTCTTTTCTTTGGCGAGGGAGTCGTTGACGGCACGTATGACGGAATCCCGCCGTGCCCTGGCGGCGGAATCAGCCGCCGAATGCACCGGCTTCCATACACTCGCCGGCTTCACGGCTCTTCCGGTCTTCATCCCTACCGGCACAAGTGGCTCCACGGTATGCGAGGGCACAACAATCTCGTCAACCGTATGCCACGCGCCATGTCCGCCCCCGTTATTCTGAATACTGTCCTGCATATCTACACACCTGAATCCATTCTACAATTCCAAAAAATCTTTAAATCCACCCCTCTTCCCTGTACCACCTTATCGACTCCGATATTCCGTCGGCAAGACTCACACGGGGCGAGAATCCGAAATCCCGTCTCGCCTTCGCCACATCCACACCCCAGTTGCGCTGCTTCATTATCTTGTATTTGTCGCGGTTCAGTGTCGAAGGCTTCATACGTGCCACACCTATTTTCTCGGCAATGACAGAAACCGCCTTGATTCCCCACAAGGGCATCCTGACCGGGAATACGATCTTCCTGCCGATAGCCTTGGCTGTAAGGCGGCGGAACTCCTTCTGAGTGTACCCTCTCGGCTCTGAAATGTCATAAGTCTCTTTCACAGGGGCTTTCTCAAGAGCGTCAAAAACCGCGCGGGAAAGATCCTCAACATATATAAACGTCAGAAGCTGCTTTCTGAAACCTACCGAAAAATCAAATCCTTTGCTTATGGATTTGAACATCAGAAAATAATCATGGTCGCGTGGTCCGTATATGCCGGTGGGGCGGAAGATTATGTAAGGCATTCCGTCCATCTCAAGCCACATCTCCGCCTTGAGTTTCGACGCTCCGTATCTGGTATTGGGCATCGGTATCATGCTCTCGTCAAAAGGGGTGTAACCTTTTTCATCTCCGGGACCCATAGCCGACAGCGAACTCATATAAAGGAATTTCTCGGGCACGATGTCCGCCGATTTCAATGCTGTGGTGAAATAACGCAGATAGTCGTAGTTTATCCTTGAGAAATCCATATAATACATAACCTTCGTTGCTCCGAGGTTATACACTATGTAATCCCATTTCTCTCCTGCCGGCAACGCTGTCGACAGGGTGGCGGCAAGACTCTCCGGACGGGAAAAGTCAAGATTCAGGAATCTGATTCTTTCGTCTGAAAGCCATTGGCGAGATGTTGTCTCGCGAACTCCCGCCCACACCTCATATCCGCGGCGCAGTCCCTCTTCCACAATGAAGCCGCCGGTGAAGCCGCCGGCGCCCACAACGAGCACTCTCTTCCTGCGAATCAAGATCTTATCTTCCATTTCCATCGGAACTTACTTGAATAAAACATCAAACTCATACCCTTCTTCCATCAGCCATTCGATACTCTTTGGCAATGCTTCGAAAAGACGAGGCAGACTTTTCAGCGAGTCATGAAACACTATTATCGAACCGGGACGGGCATATTTCCTCACATTGTCGAAGACATCGCCGGCATCAAGACGTTTGCTGTAATCGCGCGTAACCAGGTCATACATCACTATCCTGTATTTAGCCGACAGTTCTTTCCCCTGGCTCCTTTTCATCCAGCCGTGTGGCGGACGGAAAAGATCGCTCCCTATATATCTGTCGGCATCCGCGACATCGGCAAGATACGCATCCTTGCTTTCCCGCAGTCCCTGCAGGTGATGCATCGTGTGGTTGCCCACTCTATGTCCACGTCGCTTCACATCGGCGAACAGCTCCGGATATTTGCGCACATTGTCTCCTACCATGAAGAAGGTTGCCTTTATCCCGTAACTGTCGAGCAGGTCGAGAAGACGGGGCGTCACCTCCGGAATAGGACCGTCATCAAATGTGAGATACACTTTCCTCTCGCCTTCACGCTGGGGGATCAAGAAGACCGCGTTCTTCGCAAGTTTTCTCAGCCATTCGGGTATTCTTTCAATCAACATGTCAGATACAACAGTGACTCAGGGGCGACGGCTCGCACCGCCCCTGAGTTACCATATTCTAATGCTTTGAGTTAAACTCTTCGTTAAGTCGCTTGCTACGCGCCATGTCAACTTTCTTTATCTCTGCGTTGGCATCAAGCGATTCCTGCGTGATGCCTGCCTTGAGATACTGCTGATAGGCTTCGTAATATATTGAGTCGTAATAACGGTCGTCGGCACTGCGAGCTGAATATTCTGCGGCTGGCAGCGCGGCAAGTTCGTTTACTATACGCGCCACTTCCGCAAGCTCATTTACATAATCCGACTCCGAATAACCTCCGGTTCCGGCATCTCCCGAGCCTCCGTTGTAGGCACGGTCGTAAGCCGCCTTGAGGTCGTTGCGGTTGAAGCCGTATCTCTTCAGCAACGCGTCTGTCTTCTTCGGGTCGCCGCCAAGGTCTTCGTAAACCTTTATCAGATACCAGTATTGGTAGGGCATCAGACGCGATTCGTGAGTCAACGCCACCCCGCCGAAGGTCATCGCTATATTCTGCTGATAGGCAACATACTGTATATAACGCTCCATCTGGCTCCAGATAAGATTACGCCCGTTCTCGGTAAGAGACTTGTCTCCGAGTTTTTTTCCAAGTTCTCCGTAGATTTCGGGAAGCGTCATCGCCACCGTTATGTCATAACGTGTCACATTCTCTGAAAGATTGCGCGTAAGAAGATTAACGGTGTTCAGTGCCTTCTTGTATTCCTCTTTGGCTCCCTTCTCATCTCCGGCGGTCGCCTTGCGGTCGCCCTGATATATGAGTTCGGAAGCTACGTCAAGCATGGAGTTACGCGTGGTCACAAGCATTCGCCGCGCTGTCTCGTCGAAATAGGGTGTGCCTCCCGCAACGGCTTTGTCCGCACCGCCCCAGCGGTAATTGGTCACTACATCATATGCTCTGTCGGCACGCGCCGGAATACCTGACTGACGTGTGGGCACCAGCTGGTGAGTCATGCCTGTGGACCGCATGTAATCCCTCATGCCGAGATAATACTCGTCGCCGACTGTAGAGCACCAGTATATCGGACGGGGCCACCCTTCGGCGGCATTTGTGGCTATGATGTCAAGCATCAGAAGCTCACCGAGACCGACATACCCTTTTCTCGTTATGGCAGGGGCACCCGCAAGGTCTATGACAATCTCGTTGACAATCTCGGCGGAATCCTCCGGAGCCACAAGACCGCGTTTGATCACAGCCTCTTTGTCTACAGGTATGGTGACAACGCTCGACGGGAACTCGGGATAACGATAATCGGGATTATATGTCTTCCCTGAATAAATCAGTTTCAGACTCGACAGAAGATCTGCCGGCGCGCGCTCGCGCCCCGGAATGGTCACATCCATTCTTCCATAGGCATAATCGGCGGGCGTGGCGGTGAAATGAACCGGAGACGCCTCGTAACTTTCCTGACGCATCTGGTTGGCATACCAGTCTGAAGCAAGATAACTGAGGTTTATGATCTTAACATCCGGACGCACACCCTCTACCTCCTGGGCATACCAGAGCGGGAACGTATCGTTGTCTCCGTTGCAGAAGACTATGGCGTTCGGTTCAAGACTGTTCAGATAATTGATTGCGAAATCCCTCGCGGCATATCTCCCGCTGCGGTCATGGTCATCCCATGTCTGGCTTACCATCTGCACGGGCACAACTGCGCCGAGAATACACGCCGTGGCGGCACAATATACCGATGCCGAAGCGCGTTTGCGACTGCCCACAATAAATCTGATGATACTCCACAGACCTACCACTCCCATGCCTATCCATATCGCATAGGCATAGAACGAACCCGCAAATGCGTAATCACGCTCTCGCGGCTGACCGGGGGGCTGGTTAAGATAGAGCACAATCGCGATTCCGGTCATGAAAAACAGGAAGAACACAACCCAGAACTGCTCAATGCCGCGCTTGCCGGCGAATGCCTGCCATAAAAGACCTATAAGACCCAATATAAGCGGAAGCATGTAGTAAACATTGTGTCCGGGGTTGTTCTTACCAAGATCATCGGGAAGAAGCGACTGGTCTCCGAGACGGGCATTGTCGATGAAGGGTATTCCGGAAATCCAGTTGCCTGCATCAAGCTCGCCTGACTGATTCAGTATATCGTTCTGACGACCGGCGAAGTTCCACATGAAATAACGCATATACATGTGGATAAGCTGGTAGTTGTAGAAATACTCGAGATTCTGCGCATATGTCGGACGATATCCCATTTTCTGTGGATATGTGACCTGACCTGTCACCTGATTCATATAAGGCTCACCCTGAAGGTCAGTCTCGGGAACTTTTTCACCCGTGACAGCATCGACTGCATAAAGCTCCTTCAGATTGGACGGTGTGGTGTCGAGTGTAACCCACTGCTTATACAAATCGCGGTGCATACGGCTGTATATACGCGGGAAAAGCATGTTCAGCTCGGGATTCATCCTGACCTCGGGCTTATAATCGCGTTTCACGTAATAATCACCCCCTTTTTGCGCTTTTGCCGCATTCGAAGCCTGTTCGCCTGTAGTCAGGAAGCCGTATTCAGATGTAGGCACAGCCCCTTTCACTCCTTTAGCATACATCGGCTTACCCTTCTCCACCACCTGCTGATAGCTGGGATAATTGACAAGTACAGGAGACCCGTCCTCGCGATAGGTGACCGTATCGGTCATGACTCCCATCAGTTTCTTCTGAGGACCCGAATAAAGAGTCTCGCCGTAAATCAAAGGATTCTCCCCATACTGCTCACGGTTAAGATATGATGCGAGGTCAAACACGTTGTCGGGAGAGTTCTGATTCATCGGCGTGTCCGCGCTCGAACGGATAAGAATAAGCGCGTAGCTGGAATAACCGATGAATATTACGGCAATGCTCCACATCACATTACTCAATACTCTCAAAGGCAAGGGGCGTGCTCCGCGTATGAAGAGCCATGCGGCAAGCATGGCGGTCAGTATCCAGCCCAGCCACCATCCGCTGCCCATAAAAAGCATGCCGGAAAGCGTGACTGCCGCAAGAAAGGACACCTTTATCATCAAGGCGGATTTCTGCCGCCAGAGAGTATACAAAGCCCAGCAGAATACCCCTGCCGTTAGGAAAGCATAAAACAGTGCGCCGCTGTTGAAGCTCAATCCGAAACCGTTCACAAACATCAGCTCGAACCGCTGCGCCATTTTTATAAATCCTGGCACAAGTCCGAAAAGAACCAAGGCAACTATGACGAAAGATACGCCAAGCGCGGCAAGCGACTTGACAAGATCCATATCTTTCCATTTTCTGTAGGCAAATACAAGCACAATCGCCGGTATGCAGAGAAGATTCAGCAGATGCACGGCAACACTGATACCGATCACATAGGCAATAAGTATCAGATACCTGTCGGAATGAGGCTCATCCGCCCTGTTCTCCCATTTGAGAATAAGCCAGAACACCAGAGCAGTGCAGAAAGAGGAGAACGC
>CAMWMW010000027.1 GCA_947175455.1 uncultured Porphyromonadaceae bacterium
TGAATCGGTATTCTCATATACAAGAACTTTAAATTCTTGATTTGCCGATAGATTGTGGAGAGAGTTCGATTGTGCGAAAGCAGGTAAGGCGGCGGCCAGAATGAGTGAAGATAGAAATCTGTTCATGTTAAATATCTGTATTGTCTATTAAAATAAATGGTGCCCACATCGACTGATTGGCGAAAGGGTATGACACAACCGTATTGCCGGTCTCTATTGTCCTGGAGGATTGAATTGCCGGATCATATTCTTCGATTATCTCCGGTTCTTCAACGCTGTAGCCGCGCAGATAATCCTGTGCAAGACGAAAGGCTTCGGATTTTGATTTTCCGAGAACTGTGAGTTTATAAAACATTGTCATGAACCTCATGGCAGCCTCATCGTTGACTTCCCACAAAG
Source organism: uncultured Porphyromonadaceae bacterium (assembly GCA_947175455.1). Lineage (GTDB taxonomy): Bacteria > Bacteroidota > Bacteroidia > Bacteroidales > Muribaculaceae > Lepagella. The sequence continues at coordinate 400 of CAMWMW010000027.1, forward strand.
TAGCTATAATTGTTCCGGCTCCGGCAATCTTGAATCCTCTCACGAGTCCGGCGGGGCCTTCGTCACTGACTTTGCCGTCGGCTGTCTGGCAGGCAGACAGGACGACAAATCCGATGTTCCGCATGTCCATATCGCAGAGTTCTCTTGCAGATAGGAGACCGTCTTCTCTATCGGTGTGTCTGTGGGCGTTATTGGCACCAGACAGAACAAGCCCGGATGCTAGTAGCGATCTGTCTGCCGAGATGGAGTCGGAGAGTATATAGTTCACCTTGTCATCATCCAGATGCAGTGTATATCCGTGGGTTGAAATATGCATACCGCCATATTTGCCACAATTATGTTTCAAATACTCCTCAGACAACTTATAAGTATGTTCCGCATGTGGCATGAGCCGGAATATTGTATCTACCTCAGCCTTCATTCCTGGCAAAGATGAAAATGATATCTCCCGGATATTATCCATAAGGAAATCCGCGGCATTGTGGTTTGGCAGGATACTTCCTGTGTCAGAATCCGGGATACCGTCAAAATCAAAGCCGCCGGCAAGCAGAAAACCACTATGGGTGGAACTTCTCTTTTCTGACAACAGATTGACAAGATTGGTCAGACGGTGGATACGTATATCAACTGGGATACCGGGCAGATGTTCGATAGCAAGAAGGTTGAAAATTCCGTCAGGAACGAAAAACAGACGGTCGATGTTGCCAATCCCCTCGAGCACAGGTGTCCAGATTCTTTGAGTAAGAGATGAATCGGAATACACGGCATCGATGTAATCTGCACGTCCGCAAGAGATCGCGGTCTTAAGCCTTATGCCGTTTATTTTATGGTTTTCAATCTCTGAAACAAGACCTAACGGCACGAACTTTATATTCTCTTTAGTCGCCACTATGGCTCCCATGCGGTTTTCAAGCTTTCCTGAATTGTCTCGTTTCGGGTATACCACAAAATCAACGGCAGCATCCTTTTCCCTTAAACGATTCCTTATATCCCTGCCATTATAGTCAAGGATACTTTTGAAATCCGAGCCTTTTGCCGGAATCGAGATGCTACGTCTGAACAGAGCCACATCAAACAATAGTTCAGGATAACTGTTCTCAAGCCCGAATGCGAGTGATAAAAGAGGTTTTTCTTTTTTCCAGAAATCAAGTCGGTTCTGCACAGACATTCTCTCAAAGGCTGATATTATGTTCTGTCTGTTGAGATTGAAATATTCCCTGAATTCTTCTTTTGCTTTTTCTGTGTTACCGCATGCGAGAAGTATCTCAGCTTTCTTTCTTCTCATAATAATAAGATCCGGATGAGATAAGGTCACAGTGCGGGCAAGTCCTGAAAGAGCGGTGTCGATATGCTTGATTGCCAGTTCGCAATTCTGGCTGAATGCCTCAGACAAGGCAAGGTTGGAAAGGGAGATGTATTTTTCAGCAGTCAGTCTGCCGTATAATGAATCGGCGATGCTTAACTGCACGGATGCGTCAGCCCATTTTCCCTGTTGCATATACAGGACACCGAGATTCTGACATATTGTCGCCTTGTCGGTAGAGTCGGAAGATTCCGATAATGCGGTCTTATAAAGATTTTCAGCCTGTTGAAAACGTTCGGTACGGGTGTATACGGAAGCCAGATTGGTTATTCTCCTGTTCTCCGTATCTTGGTTGAGACAAGGCAGATCATTGAGAATCTTTTCCGCTTCAGAATATTGTCCTGTCTGTATAAGAAGGTCGGTCTTATTGAGAGAGATTATTGCGCGGTTCAATTCTGAAGCATCGATTCCGAGAGCGGCATTATAGTCGGCAAGTGCCGCTGAATAATTCCCTGTTTTTTTATGACATCTGGCTCTTGAATCATATGCTTCAAACAATAATGATGTCCGGGAGTGCGGTGAATTAATCACACTGTCAAGGGCTCTTACGGCATCTGTATATCTGTTTTGGCTCGCCAGATTCCGGGCTCGCCCCATTGTCTGATACACAGAGGCGTTGCAGAGAGACCACCACAAAAGGCTCAATATCAGTGACAGTGCGAATCTTGCCATTTCAGTTCAACGCTATTACATATGTAACGTCAGTATCATTTATGTTGGATATTGAAAGTTCAATCCAGCCGGGATTTTCCATATCCCATTCTATCCAGGATGAGTTGCCTGATGTAGAAAAGTCTTTATATTCTTTGCCTGAATCTCTATCTCTTAATACTGCCACGGGCGGCTGCACACCATCCGATGATAAAAACAGCGTAACATGCCCCTCGCATCTTAGCTCGGCTGTCACGTTTCCTTTTGCCTTTACGCCGTGATGCGATACATATATCTCCGGATCCGAGAGAGAGGACTCGCGTAATAGAGAAGCCTCGTCAAGTCCGGCGATTATAAAATCATTCAACAACATCCTGTCGGCATATTCGGGAAGAAAATATATCTTGGGTGATATGCGGTCAGCAGTAGGTGCGATACGTATATATTCATCGGGAATTGCCGATACTTCAAGATTGTCGAGCATCTCGAGCGCCGATTCCATGAGAGTCTTGTCTTGATTCGCCAATGCCTCGTTCATAGTCCTGCAAGCGATCATGTAATTGCGCATTACAGAAGGAAGCGTCTCACCGGCGATACATCCGTTATGAACAAAGCCACACAAAATTATTATGAAGGCGATATATTTTCTCATTGCATCAATCCATTCTTGTTTTATAATCATCATATGTGTATTCCCTGAGGAGTACAGGAGAGCCTTTGACAGGGGACAGCCATATGGAAGGATGCTGAATGCCGTTGAACATGTTTGTTTTTACAGTGGTGTAATGGTTCATGTCAAGAAGAGTCAGCGTGTCTCCGGCTTTCAATGGCTCTGCAAATTTCCAGTCTCCCGTAAAATCTCCACTCAGACATGAATTACCTCCGAGTCTGTAGACATGCCCTTCTGCGGCATCATCGGGGAGAGCCTCAAGAATGTTAGGTCTATACGGCATTTCAAGGCAGTCCGGCATATGGCATGCAAAAGAAGCGTCTATTATTGCCGTTTTGATGCCTGCATCTTCAACAACGTCAAGCACACTTGTAACCAGATCGCCTGTCTGCCAGGTGAACGCGCTTCCAGGTTCCATTATCAGCTGAAGTGAAGGATATTCTTCATGAAGCTTATTTAATATGGATATGAGATGCTTTAAGTCGTAATCTTTACGTGTCATAAGATGTCCGCCTCCCATGTTTAGCCATTTTATGCCCGGCAAGAGATGTCCGTATTCAGTCTTGAATGCTTCAAGAACTTTTTCAAGGTCATAACTTGATGACTCACATAACGCGTGGAAATGCAGTCCCTCGATTCCATCCGGTAATCCGTCAGCAAGATTCTCCGGTTTCTCTCCGAATCGCGATCCCGGCACACATGGGTTATATATATCTGTCTCAATCACACTGCAGTGTGGATTAACGCGTAGACCTGCTGAAACCTGTTTATCCGGATGAGAATTATTGTATTCTTTCAACATCGGATAAAACTTATTGAACTGGGAGAGCGAATTGAATGTGATATGTGAGCTTCCCTTTAGAAACTCAGGGAATGATTTGTCTGTATATACAGGGCAATATGTATGGACTTCATTGCCCAGAAACTCAAGCGACAGTTTCATTTCATTCAAAGAACTCGCGGTGGAGGCTTTGAAGTAGTCTGCAATTATGGGAAATGTTTTCCAGAGAGCATTTGCCTTGAATGCCATTATTATCTTGACTCCGCCTTCTTTGGCAACATGGCTGAGGATTTCCATGTTGCGGCGAATACGGTCTTCGTATACTATGTAATAAGGTGTGTCTATATCTGAATGCATAATGAAAATTTTATTTAGAAGAGACATTTAACCGATAATCTCGAATTTGGCAAATTTCAAGAGGAGTTTCTTTATACCTGTGACCCCGAAGTCTACTGTGACGCTCGGTTCTCCCTGCACATTGCCCATCATGGTGATTTCACCCTCTCCGAGTTTAGGATGGCGTATTCGCATTCCGATTGCAAGCTCATCGGGAGTATGCATCGGTTTTATGGCAGCTCCGACTCCAGTCGTGTCCATTCTATGCAGGCTGTTGACAGCGGTTTTGCCATAATCCGGGCGTGACGAAGGAGATCCGTAATCCGAGAATCTTCCGGAACGGAAAGAATCAGCAGGATTGGTTCTTCTTGCCGTATTGTATGTTTTATAATTGGCAGCAGGATTGATGAACTTTTCAGATGCTCCTTCGTCAATATTTACAGATGAAACGAGCTTAAGATATCTGGGGTCTATTTCTGAAAGGAAGCGCGAAGGTCGTGTGAGGGTTGTCTGACCGTTTCTGAAGCGAGAGCCGGCAAAAAGTATCACACACGTTTCCTTGGCACGCGTGATTGCGACATAGAGCAATCTGCGTTCTTCCTCGATCTGTGCGAGAGAGTCCATGCTCATGGAAGAAGGGAAAAGGTCTTCTTCCACGCCGACTACGTATATATGTTTGAATTCAAGCCCTTTCGCGGCGTGTACTGTCATAAGCGTGACCCGGGGCTCCTCATTGTCATCATTCTGATCCTGATCTGTTGCCAGCATCACATCCGACAAAAACGCTCTCATCGAGATGTCGGCATCCGTTTCCTCCTCCAGCCTTGAATCAACAAAATCCTTAAGACCGGAAAGAAGCTCTGTAAGGTTCTCGTGCTTGCTGATGCTTTCCGGCGTTCTGTCATGCGCAAGAGCTGTCAGTATGCCGGTGCGGTTATATATAAGTTGTCCAAGTTCGAATGCGTTGGAATTTTCATTGTCAGCAATGAATAATCTTATAAGATCCGCAAAAGCGGCAAGTTTCTTTTGAGTACCTCCGTTTATGCCGGCATCATATTTTGTTATGTCCGATATTATCCCCCACAGACTCGAAGCATGTTCGGAGGCACAAGCCTGGACCTTTTTCATTGTGGTCTCTCCGATTCCTCTTGCAGGATAGTTGATTATCCGTCTGAGAGCCTCGTCATCGTCAGGGTTTATGGCAATCCTGAAATAGGCTATGACATCCTTGATTTCCTTACGTTGGTAAAATGAAAGACCTCCATAGATTCGGTAGTTGATATTTCTTTTGCGCAAGGCTTCTTCCAGAACACGGCTCTGGGCGTTGGTGCGGTAAAGAATCGCGTAGTCGTCAAGAGAATCGTGACAAGTCAGTTTAGACCCGGAAATAAGATTAGAGACCATATATGCCTCTTCGATATCCGAATATGTTCTTATGACCTCCACAGGTGCACCAACCTCGTTCTCGCTGTAAACCTCCTTTTTCAATTGATTGGTGTTCTTGGAGATAAGACTGCCTGCCGCGTTTACAATATTCTGTGTCGAACGGTAATTGCGTTCAAGTTTGAAAATACGTAAACCCGGATAACGCTTTTCGAGGTTGATTATGTTTCCTATGTTCGCTCCCCTGAAAGAGTAGATGCTTTGCGCGTCGTCTCCGACAACACAAAGCTTCATGTCGTCTCCGGTCAGTTGAGACACAATCAGATGCTGGGCGAAGTTGGTGTCCTGATACTCATCTACAAGAATATACCTGAAAAACTCCTGATAGTGTCTGCGCACATCGGGATGATCACGAAGAAGTTCATTCATATAGAAGAGTATATCATCGAAATCCATCGCGTTGGCACGATGACATCTGTCTCGGTATATCTTGTAAATCTGTCCGATCATGGGTCGTTTGGCACGTTTGTCGGCATCGTAATATTCTTTTGTGCCGAGATACTGCTCAGGTGTGACCATCGCATTTTTGGCATTGGATATCGCAGATGCTACAATAGCAGGCTTGTAAATTTTATCGTCAAGCAATAGTTCCTTGACAATCATTTTTATCAGCGACTTGGAATCGGTGGTGTCATATATTGTAAATCCGGGTTTGAAGCCGATCAATTCCGCGTTTCCGCGCAACAGACGTAAGAATATGGAGTGAAAGGTTCCCATCCATAGTCTTGATGAGATCTTCTGACCCACAAGAGCGGAGATGCGTTCTTTCATTTCTCTCGCAGCCTTGTTGGTGAAAGTCAACGCCATGATTCGATATGGTTCAAAACCGTTGTCAAGCAGATTCACTATCTTGTATGTGAGGACGCGGGTTTTGCCGGAACCGGCACCAGCTATCACAAGTGACGGTCCATCCTTATATTCCACGGCGGCACGTTGCTGCGGATTAAGGAGATCAAGGTAATTATAACTAATTTCTGACAAAACTATTCAAAATTCAATTGGCACTGAATGCGCTGTTTAAATCATTATAATCAGGAATTGCCGGTATAAAGTTATATGTGTTATTTGAGTAGTCGATTACACAGCAATAATGGTTCAGACCGTTGGAGACAATCAGATACCGCGCTTTAAGCACCATATTATACCTTACAATCTGATCAAAAGTGTCTTGCGTTATCCTGACCTCCGGCGCTTTGTATTCGACAATGAGCAATGGCGTGCCGTCTTTGTTGAAGACCACCGAGTCGCACCGTTTTTTCATGCCGTTGACTGTGATGCCAATTTCATTTGCCATCAGAGATTGCGGATAATGGAAAGCATTGTGCAACCATGCGGTGAACTGCTGGCGTACGTATTCTTCCGGAGTAAGAGCCACCAGTTTGTCGCGCAAAGAATCATATACTTTTACAATTCCGTCCTGTTCTTTAATTTTAAGAGGAGAGAAGGGAATATTTAGCTGGGGGAATTTCAATTAACTGTTATGTTTTATTTGGATTCAGTTCTTTTTTATTATATTGTTTGCTCCTACATAGTGCGGGTCAAGAATGGAGTTGAGCAGATCCGCCAGACGAAGACCGCCACGGAGAAACTGTTCTTCTATGACAGGAGTCCATTTTGCAATATAGTCATAGCTGAGTTTTGAATCCTCCGGAGTTGTATCATATACTTCAGCTGCAATCTGATAACATTCTTTGCCCCATTTTTCAGGAGAACCGTCTGCGATTATTGCTGCCTCTTCTTCGGGTGTGGCACGGTCTATCTGCTGCTGCCATTCTGTATAACTCCATTTGTGTGCCGACTCAGGCAGACTGCTGTCCCATATCGAATGCAGGTTCTTGGGCGAGTTGAAATACTTTACCATCCATCTGTTGCCGCCGAGATCGCTACGGTGTCCCATGTGCATGGGCTGATGGATGTCGCCGACGAGATGCACAAGCATTTTGAGGGCAAGAGATTTTTGCTCATCGGAAGAATCAGGATTGTTCAGTATGGAAGCCTGTTCGCGAATGGCTCTGACGACATCGCCGGATTCATGGAGCTGTGCATTTTCGAATGTTTCATCAGCATCAATATTCTTGTAATGCCATGTTTTGGAATAACTGTATTCAGGAGTGTGTGAAGCATTGTCAAGCCAATTGGCGTAATACACTATGGATTTACCGCCAAGCAGTTTTTCAGCGGCAGCTTTTGCAACCGGGGTAAGATGGTTTTCAGCAATAAAACATACGGTGTCATGACCTTTCTGACCCCAGGAGAAACATTGGATTGAAGTAGCGGCAATCAATGTTGCGCTTAAGAGTATTTTTTTAGATTTCATGCCTCATGTAATTTTTTACAAAAATAATAAAATATAGCGATAAAATCATTACATTTGCATAAATTTATGAATAGGCACAACCGTGAAAAATACAAATACTGAAGAGAAAGAGAATAGGAGTCAGGCGGATTTCCGCAGGAAGCCGGATTGGCTTAAAATAAAACTGCCGAGAGGTTTTAAAACAAGTCAGGTTGTAGGGTTGCTGAATGAAAAGCATCTACACACAATCTGTTCGAGCGGGATGTGTCCCAACCGCGGAGAATGCTGGGGTGCGGGAACCGCTACGTTTATGATCTGCGGCAACATATGCACCCGTAACTGTAGATTCTGCAATGTCCCGACCGGACGCCCGCTTCCACTTGACGAGAAGGAGATTGACGATATTGTGGATTCTGTAAAAAGTTTAGGACTTAAGCATGTAGTGCTCACATCCGTTGATCGTGACGACCTCCCTGATTGCGGTGCTTCGCATTGGGCTAAAATGATCAGAAGACTGAAGGAGAAGTGTCCGGGTGTGACGATGGAGGTGCTTATTCCTGATTTCAAAGGGCGTGAGGAGTTGCTCGATATGGTGATTGCCGAACGTCCCGATATAATTTCACACAATATGGAGACTGTCAGGCGTCTAACTCCTGATGTCCGTACGTTTGCCACATATGAAGGCTCGTTGAAGGTTCTCGGTTATCTCGCGTCCAAAGGTGTAAAAACAAAATCCGGCATTATGCTCGGACTCGGCGAGAAAGAAGAGGAGATACTCGATACCATGGATGATCTTATCCGTGTAGGTTGCAGCATCATGACCATAGGTCAGTATCTTCAGCCTACAAAAGATAATTTCCCTCTTCAGGAATATATACATCCCGACAAATTTGCAGAATACGGCAGAATAGGCAAGGAAAAAGGCTTCCGCCATATAGAGAGTGCTCCCATGGTTCGTTCGAGTTATCATGCTGAGAAGCATCTTCATTAACTGATGTCTGTGATAAACGGAAGTTTGTAAAACTAACTGATAACGATAAAAGTCATGAATAAAACCGCCATAATATTGTTTTTTGCAGCCGGCGTTGTCGCAGCCGGTTCGGTAGAAGCGTATGCCGCAAAGAAGAAATCGCAGCCGGATCTGCGACCGGTTCCCGGTCATGTCATAGACCATGAGGGAATAAACGTGAATCCTGTTCCTGTAAATGTTACAAGACCAAACAACGGCTATCTAAACATGTCCGGAGGATTTGATCTGTCGCAGGTTCCGCCGGAGTTCGCGGATTGTTTCAAATCAATAAAAACGACTCCGGGAGGCATTCCGGTAAGGGTATCTTACGGTAAGGAGATTGCCGACAGGTTTGGCTTGCCTGAGAAAAATGGTGCCTATCATCTTTCAATCGGTCCGGAAAATGTGACAATCGAAGCATTTGACCAAGACGGTCTGTTTTACGGAATCAACACTCTGTCACAAATTGCGGAGGGGGTATCGGATGATAATCTTCCGATGGTTGAGATTAATGATTATCCGGCGTTGAAATATCGCGGTGTAGTCGAGGTATTTTACGGCAATCACTTTAGTCATTAAACGCGTCTGTCAATACTTGACTTTATGGGTAGACACAAAATGAACAG